>PUMT01000150.1 GCA_003551495.1 Bacteroidota bacterium | reverse complement strand
TACACTCTTTCAAATGCTACGGCTGATCACTATTCGGCGCTGATATGGAGTACGGCCGGTGACGGTGCATTTGATGACAACACCACCCTGAATCCGGTTTATACACCGGGTCCGGATGATATAGCAAACGGGTCGGTCATACTGACCCTGGTGGCTGATGGTGATGCGGCATGTTCGGCTGAGGAGGCTTCGTCGTTCATGGTTCTTACAGTGCACCCGCTGCCTGACACTCCGGAAATATCCGGTGAACTGGTTGTTTGTGAAGGTGCAAGCAATCAGATATATGATGTTGATTTCAACTTAGGGTCGCAATACGACTGGAACTGGTCAGGTGAAGGAAACAGGGCATTTGGGGGGAACAGCGGTGACAACTTCGTGGTGTTTAACTTCCCCGATGCGGGCGATCACAATATTACAGTACAGGAAACAAGCATTCACGGTTGCGTGGGTGAACTGAAAGAAATAGATGTTTATATTGCTCCCAGGCCTGAAGCGGAAACGATACTCGGTCCGGATGAGCTGTGTGCATACAGCCAGGGTATAACCTATGAAGTGAGCCATGACGAAAACTCACATTACCAGTGGTTTGTGCCTTCCGGAACATCGATTGTTTCCGGCGGTGAAGGACCGGGTAACAGTCAGTTAACAGTAGATTTCGGGGGGACAAGCGGAAAGATAAGGGTACGCGAAACAAATGAGCACGGATGTGCAGGGCCTCTGAACGAGATTGATGTTGTTCTGAATCCGCTGCCGGAAATACATAATGTTACAGGCGGTGGTTCCTACTGCGATGGCGGTGCAGGAGTGGATATAGGATTGTCCGGTTCACAAAATGACTATGAATACGAACTGTTTGTTGACGGTGTTTCAACAGGTATAATTGAAACTGGCACTGGCGGGGTAATAGATTTCGGGCCCCAGACAGAAGCCGGTGCTTATACGGTTACTGCTACAAGCGACAGGGGTTGCATTATGGATATGAGCGGCAGCAGGCTTGTCACAATTAATCCCCTGCCAGATGTTGAACTTTTCAGTTCAGAAGACCCGGATAATGAGATATGCGACGGTACATCGGTTACTTTCACTGCTTCCGGTGCTTCTGTTTATGAGTTCTTTGTAGATGCCGACAGCAGGCAGGGCCCGTCGGCTTCCAACAGCTTTACCACTGATGAGCTTAACGACGGGGAGGTTGTGACGGTTACTGGTACGGATAACAACGGCTGTTCGGCAACAAGCACCGGTATTGCAATGGTGGTTTACCCCATACCGGATGTTTCCGCACAGAACAATGCACCTGATATCTGCGACGGTGACTACACGAGTATTGAACTGTCCGGTACTGTTCCCGGAACTGAATTCCTTTGGGATGTGGACGTTTCGGATCCCGGACTGACCGGAGCTTCTTCCGATGCATCGGGAACTCTCACGGAAATAGAGCAGCAGCTTTTCAATTCAACTGATATTGACCAGACTGCAACATATACCATCACACCCCGGGCAAATGGATGCGAGGGCGCCCAGATAATAGTTGAGGTAATTGTAAGCCCCTCCACCTATATTATTTCAGATCCTGATGATATGACAGTCTGCGAAGGCGATGATGCAATCTTTACAGTTACTGCAGCCGGAGCTACAACCTACCAGTGGTGGGAGGATGACGGTACGGGACCTGTTGCCCTCACTGATGGCGGCATTTACTCCGGCACCGCTACTGACCAGCTTACCATTACAGGCGTTCCTGCCTCAATGGACGGCTATATCTACCATGCAACCGTTTCCGGCTGCGATCCGGATATCTCATCGGATTTTGCTGAACTTACAGTGAATACAGAGCCGGTAATAACTGCTGAACCTGAAGCTGCGGATGTATGCCACGGTGACATGGCGCATTTCGAAGTGGAGGCTGAAGGCAGTTACCTTACATACAGGTGGCAGATAAGCACCGACGGCGGCACCAGCTATACCAACCTTTCAAATACAGGAGCCTACAGCGGGGCCGATACCGAGATGCTGACCATAAATCCCGTTGGCTCAAATATGGATAACTACCATTACAGGGTTGTTGTGGAAGGTGTATGCGGCAGTCCGGCCGTAAGCAACGGTGTTCCGCTAAATATCCCTTCCGACCCGTCCATAGTGGTGCATCCCCTTTCCGAAATGATATGCGAAGGATCCGATGCATGGTTCTTTGTCTCGGCAACGGGTGATATAACCGGATACCAGTGGGAGGTGAGCACCGATGGCGGACTCACTTTCGATCCTCTTCCGGAGGAAGCG
This sequence comes from Bacteroidota bacterium, assembly GCA_003551495.1. GTDB lineage: Bacteria > Bacteroidota > Bacteroidia > Bacteroidales > PUMT01 > PUMT01. The sequence continues at coordinate 20,649 of PUMT01000150.1, read as the reverse complement.
CCCTACAGTGGTACGCAGACTGCCGATCTGATGATAGAGGATGCCGATGCGGGACTGAATGGTTACCGTTACAGGGTGCAGGTGTACGGAGAATGTGTGACAAGGACTTCAGGCAATGCGGTGCTGACAGTAAATACTGCACCGGTGATAACCTCACAGCCACAGCCTCTCAGGGAGATATGCGAAGGTTCAAATACAAACTTCCAGGTGAGCGCAACCGGCAGCAACCTCACTTACCAGTGGCAGGTTGACGAAGGCAGCGGATTCACCGATATTGTTGATGCCGGACACTATTCGGGAACGCAGACCAACTTCCTTACCATAATAAATGCTGCTGAGGAGATGGATGGATACCTCTACAGGGTTATAGTTTCCGGTGCATGTGATCCCTATGTTGTATCAGATGAGGGCGAGCTGAGGGTCGGGATACCCCCGGCAGTTACCCTTCAGCCCCTGCCTCAGACAATATGCCAGGGCGGTGATGTGGTAATGGAGTTTGAGGTTGAAGGAACTGACCTTGATATAATATGGCAATACAGCAATGACGGCGGTACCGTGTTCCACGATCTCTCCAACGATGCCACATATAACGGGGTGGAAACAGAAACTCTTGAGATATTTGATGTTACACCCGGTATGAACGGCTACCTCTACAGGGCTAGAATATCCGGAGAATGCCCGCCGATGGCGGCAACCGATGCGGTTATGCTTACCGTGGATACCGATCCGGTTATAACCGCCAGCCCGCAGGATGGTACTATCTGCGAGGGGGATGATATTCTGTTCTCCGCAGAAGCTGAAGGAACGGATATTACTTACCAGTGGCAGGCCGACCACGGGGGAGGTTTTACAGATATTTCCGATGGCGGATATTACTCCGGCACGGATACACCAAACCTCCAGATAACAGGTGTTGACAATACACTCGACGGCAGCATGTTCCGTATTGTTGTGACTGGCATTTGCGGCAGTCCGGCTGTATCTGGTGAAGCAATCCTTACTGTTGACTACCTGCCGGAAGTTACAGACCCGGCCGGAGCGGAGGTGTGTGAGGGAGGCGATGCTCAACTGACTGTAACAGGCGGAGGTACTGATATATCCTACCAGTGGGAGATGAATGACGGCGGTGGATGGCAGTTTGTGCCCGGCAGCGGCCATTACAGCGGGACAAATACAGCTACCCTTGATATAGTAAATGCACAGCTTTCAATGGACGGAACACTGTTCCGCGTGAGGGTTACAGGAAAATGTTCACCGCAAGCGGTTTCAGGTGAAGCAGAGCTTACCGTTAATGCCAATCCGCAACCGGTGCCGCTTCCCGATCCGGCCAATACGGCTGCAGGAGTACCCCTGCAACTGCAGGGCAACCCGCAGGGTGGTTCCGGGACATATGATGTGCATCAGTGGACTGGCGATACGGGATGGCTAAATGATGCTTCTTCTGAGAACCCTGAATTTACTGCTGTATCTGAAGGAGATTACAATCTGACATATACGGTGACTGACAGCAAGGGATGTACAGGGTCCGCCAGTATGGAAATAGCGGTATCTGTAGAGCTGGAGGCAGATATTGTGCCCGATCCGGGTGTGGTGTGTGCAGACGATGACCTTTATGTCATTGCCACACCGTCAGGCGGTTCAGGCATATATGAGTCTCATAACTGGAGCGGCGACGGTGCGGTATACCTTTCCGACAACAGCATCAGGAACCCCGTGTTCAATTCGCCGGATGGAGGCACCTACACACTGATTTACGAGGTGGTGGACAGCTATGGGACTGTGGCAACTGAAAGTATTGAAGTGACGGTCAACCCCAGGCCGGAGGTAAATATAACCGGTGACGGTACCTTCCCGCTTGTGTGCGGCGGCACCGACCTGCAACTGAACGGTAACCCGTCAGGCGGCTCAGGTGTTTACACAACTCACCAGTGGTCGGGACAGACCGGTCCGCTAACCTCAACCACAGTCGAGGATCCTGTGTTCAGGACTATGGCAGTGGGCGACTATACGATCAGCTACAGGGTGACTGACAGTTACGGTTGTGTTTCAGATCCGGCTGAAACAGTTATTACCAATGAAAGACCCAATGCACACTTCAGTACGGATTCAGGCGACGGATGTACGCCACTTACCGTTAACTTCGAGAACAATTCAATCGATGCAGTGGGATACCACTGGGATTTCGGTGACGGTAATGAAAGCAATGAGACTGACCCGGAGCATACATTTGAGAACAACACCACATCAATACAGTACTTCACCGTTGAGCTCACAGCATTCTCAGAAAACGGATGCGAGCATACATACTCACAGGTTATCACGGTTTACCCGGGTATTACAGCGGAAATTACTGCAAGTGATGATGCGGTCTGCTCTCCGTCACAGGTATCATTCTCAACTGTGCCCGGCGCACTGTCTTATTACTGGGATTTCGGTGACGGCAACTCCGGTTACTACGGTGCAAATGTTGTGCACGAGTTTTCCAACAATACCGGCGATGATATAACAAGAACCGTTTCACTGCTGACCACTTCTTTCTACGGATGCGAGGATTATACCGAAACCGACATAATTGTGCGCAGTACACCTGAAGCGCAGTTCTCGGCTGATCCGCCATTCCAGACGATGCCTGATGCGACCGTTACGTTTACCAACGAGAGCTCGGACTTTGATGGACTGAGCTATCTATGGGACTTTGGCGATGGCAATACTTCGGTGGAGGAAAACCCGGTGCATACATACGACGGACCGGGAGAATACGAAGTGACGCTTGAGGTTTACAATGAGCACTGCAGTGACATGATAACACATACCGTTACGGTTGCAGCTACACTTCCAATTGCTTCATTCGAGCCGGTGGCGCCCGACTGTGCGCCTATGACCGTGCAGTTTGAGAACACTTCGGAATATGCCGATTCATGGAGATGGGAATTCGGCGACGGAAGTATTTCATATGAGGAGAACCCTGAACACACCTTCTACGGTTCAGGAATGCACCTTGTGAGACTCACAGCTTATGGTCCGGGCGGACAGGACCAGGCCAGCGAGTTTGTGAATGTGCTTGTGTCACCTACTGCATACTTCCACGTTGCACCGAACTACGTTTATGTAAACGACCAGCACGTGGCAACATTTAACCTGTCAAGGGATGGACACACTTACCTGTGGGACTTTGGTGACGGCAATACATCGAATGAGTTCGAGCCTCTCCATATTTACACACAGCCGGGTATTTTCGACGTGACACTTGATGTATGGACTGAAGACGGATGCCACCACAGCTTCACAAGAGAGCAGGCAGTTGAGGTAGAGGCTGCAGGAGACATAGTTTACCCCAATGCATTCCGTCCGGGCAACGAGCCTACCGGAGGCAGGATTGATCCGGGAGCCGATGAGTACGAAAAGAACAGGGTCTTCTTCCCGGGTATAATTGACATGGTTGAGGATTACCATTTGAGTATCTATACACGCTGGGGCGAACTGATATTTGAAAGCAGGGATCCCGAGGTGGGATGGGACGGATTCATAAATGGCGTTAAGGCTAAACAGGATGTATATGTCTGGAAGGTTACAGGTAAATATTCAAACGGTGAAGCCTTTATAAAGGCCGGTGATGTTACACTGCTGAGATAGTTATGCCGGCTGCTTTTATCAGGTGAAAACCTGGTTTGCTCAGCAGTGTGTATTAGTTTACGGAAATTTGATTTATTTCGAAACCTGCATGCAGATTTATCGTTAAATATATTAAAAGCAGGTTGCGGGGAATGACAATGTTAAATAATTAGAAAATGGATAGGCCCGTAAAAATATTACAGATTGGCAAACTAAAGCGGAGATGGAGTCTGCTTTTGCTTGCTGCAGTTATAACCTGGTCTGCTGAGGCACAAGACCCTCAGTTCTCCCAGTTTTACGCCAACCCTCTCTATCTGGCACCTTCCTTTGCAGGGTTGACCCAGGGAAGCCGGTTAGGCACAAATTACCGCAACCAGTGGCCGCAGTTACCGGGCAATTTTATTACATATACCTTCTCGTATGACCATAACTTTGATAATTTCAACAGTGGTGCGGGAGTGTTGTTTATGCGCGACCAGGCAGGAAGCGGTAATCTCAGTACAACCAATATAGGGGCTCTGTATTCATACGATTTTGCCATCAACAATCAGTGGAGAATGCGTCCCGGTCTTCATTTCTATTATACAGAAAGGTCAATAGATTTTGACAGGCTGCTGTTCAACGACCAGATAAGGCCTGGAGGGAATCTCCCCTCCACAATAGAGGTGCCCCCTATTGCCAGGGTCTATTCGGTGGATTTTTCAACTTCTGCAATGGCGTACTCTGAAAGCTACTGGTTCGGATTTACTCTGGACCACCTGCTCAGGCCAAACCAGTCCTTTTACGACTTTGACGGTGATGAGTTTGATGTTGCTAAGAGGCCTGTAAAAATTTCAATTTTCGGGGGAACCAAGTTTGTCCGCGAAGGGCGCCTTATAAGACCTCTGGCCGAAAGTCTCCAGCTGGCATTCCTGTACCGCAACCAGGGCAGTTACAATCAGCTTGACCTGGGGATGTACTGGTATAAAAACCCCCTTGTACTGGGTGTCTGGTACAGGGGTATCCCCGGCATCAGCTCAGGTGGCGGAAGTGATGCGGCAATATTCCTGGTTGGATACAAGATCGATCAGTTCAATATAGGGTACAGTTACGACTTTTCGGTGTCCAGACTTATTGGTTCAACCGGCGGCGCCCATGAGATATCGATCACTTTTTCATGGAGCTCTGTAAGGATACCAAGGAAACCCACGATGGTGCCATGCCCGGAGTTTTAATAACCCGAATCTTTTCCCCGGCCACAAAACCTTCAAAATCTTTTATCAGCAGTATACTGAACCGTATTTACCTGTCCGTTATAATTTATGGAACTTATTTGCGTTTTAAATAATATTCTTGTAGGTTTGCAGGTTTAATGCCTAATACAGAAGAGAAAGCGAAATAAGCGAGGATAGCAGACTGAGGGGGAGGTGAGCCTTTTTTACTGTGGTTAACCCACAGTTGTATAAAGGAGTTGATGAAGATTATCAATATACTATTTAATTAATTAACCAATTATTTTATTGTACAGATGAAAAAAGCGTTATACATTGTCAATGCTGTGTTGATCGTTGCTGTGGGAGTTCTTTATTACCTGCATTTTACAGCTACAGGTGCCCCTGAGACCGAACTTGAAAGAGCTTATGAAAGAGGTGAGCTGATGCCTCTCGAACAGGCAATTGTCTATGTCAACTTTGATACTCTCCTGAGCAATTACGATATGTTCTATGACTATGAGAGAAGGTTGATGGAGAGGCAAAAAGAACTTGAAGAAGAGCTTAACGCCAAGTCAAGGGAACACGAGCGTCAGGTTGCCGATTACCAGAACAGGGTGCAAAAGGGACTTGTTACACGCTCCCAGGCCCAGGAGATGGAGCTGGAACTCATGCAGCAGCAACAGGAGCTTATACAGCTTCAGGATGAGTTCAGGCAGGAATTGAGGGAGGAGGAGCAGGTAATGAACAGGCAGCTGCACCACAGCATTTATGAATTTCTTCAGGAATACAACAGGGACAAAGGGTACCAGTTCATTCTGAGCGAGACTTTCGGGGGGCCGGTACTGTACAGTGACTACAGCCTCAACATAACACAGGATATTATTAAGGGACTGAACGACAAGTATAACAGGTCGAGGAACAGATAATTATTGTCATGGGTTTTGCCGGCAGCTACCTGGCTAAACGCACCCGGGTTCTCAGGATGGAGGTTCCTTTTGAAGGTGCATCGCCGGAAATAATTGTTGTTATACCATGTTTTTCCGAGCCCGGGGTAACACAAACACTTCTTTCACTTAAAAAGGCTGCAGAGAGACACAGGGGCACAGAAGTAATACCGGTTGTCAACTGGCCCGAAAAGGCGGGTAAAGATACAGCCATCCATAATATTAAGATTTACCGGGAACTGCAGGAATGGGCAAAAGTTCATTCCTGCAGTCATTTCAGGGTGTACCCCTTTTGCTTCGGCAACCTCCCCGCCAAAGAGTCGGGTGCCGGCCCTGCCCGGCGAATAGCAATGGACCTTGCAGTAAGGCGTTTCAGCATGGACGGCAACAACAGGGGAATAATCGTTTCAACAGATGCAGACGCCCTGTTTGACAGTGAGTACCTTGGTTCAATTTCCCGTTGCTTTGCTGATGAAAGGGTCAATACTGCATCAGTTTACTTTGAACATCCGCTTGAAGGTGAAGAATACCCTCCCACGGTTTATGATGCTGTAGCCCAGTATGAGCTTTACCTTCGATGCTATATTCAGTCACTCCGGTTTTCCGGACATCCATTTGCCTTCCATACTATCGGCTCATCCTTTGCAGTCCGGGCATCGGCTTATGTCAAACAGGGAGGCATGAACAGCAGAAAGGCGGGAGAGGACTTCTATTTTCTCCAGAAGATGATGCTGCTTGGGGGCTACGCCGAGATCAACTCCACCAGGGTAGTCCCTTCACCAAGGATATCCGTAAGGGTGCCTTTTGGCACCGGCCCGGCTGTCAAAAGGCTCAGCGCACCGGGAGCACCTTTGCAGCAGATGTATGCCTGCAGGGCATTCGGTGAAATCAGATCCTTCCTGCTGTGCAGTGAGGCCTTATACAGGTCGAATGAGAAAGAATGTTACAGGATGATCAGTGAACTTCCGCTTTCAATAAGGTCTTTTCTTCTTGAAAACGGTTTTATGGAAGCACTTGAGGAGATGAAAGGCAACTCATCTGCTTTTGACACCTTCCTGAAACGCTTCTATTCATGGTTCAATGGTTTTCGTGTGTTTAAATATCTAAACCATGCACATAAAGGAGATTTTAAAAAGATACCTGTTACGGAGGCTGCAGCACAACTGGCCGGGAAGTATGGCATAAAGGCATCTGCAAGCGATGGCGTTGTAAATCTGCTGAAAATTTTCAGAAGGCTGCAAAGGGAAAAGGAGTATTATCTTGAATAAAAAATGAAATCTGACTTTTTTGGCCGATTGATGCGCCGCAGGAGTCGAACCTAAAAGGAGTGTTTTCTTTAGTAAAATGAAATGTAACAGTTTCAGTCCTCAAACTCAATGATGAAAATATCCTCATCATCCCTTTTCATCAGGTACTGTTCCCGTGCAAACTTTTCCAGGTTCTCCCTGTTTGTCCTCAACTCATTCATACGGGCTGAATCCTTTTCTATCCGCTCAAGGTAATATTCCCTGTCCTGCTCCATCCTGTTTATCTGCCTCATGAACATGATGCGGTCAATCAGGTTGTGGGTGTCCAGAAAGAGCATCCATACAAAGAATATAAGCAGGGCTATGACATATTTGTTCTTAAGCCAGGGGATTGCCTTTTTCCAGGTTTTCTGCATCTTTCTGCCTGTTGTTGATTGATACAAAATTAAATCAAAAAAGGATAAGTCTCCAGTTTGTCTTCCCTTTTTTATTAACAATAAGCTTATTATCCACCGGCCATCATGTGAATAACCTTCACATCGTCCCCGTCACTGATCTTTTTTGATTCGTACTCTTCCTTTTTTACAATTTTTCCGTTCACCTTTACTATGAAGTATGGAAAAGTGAACTTCTTTTCCTCAAGCAGCCGGCTTACTGTCATCTGGCTGCTGTCAAATTTTTCTTCCTTGTTGTTGAGTGTAATACGCATCATATTATTTATAGCCGTTTAAAAGTATTTCCATTACCTGGTTTGCCTGCATATTTGAAACTATACCGACCCTGGGGCCAAGCGGAGGGAGGTCGTCAGATGTTTCCGTCTCTTCATCGCCGCAAATGTGGAGATTACCGATTTTCTTGACGCAAAAGGCATTGCTGTTGCCGTACCCGGCCAGTCCAACACCCATTACAAGTGGCTTCTCCGGCATCTTTTCCAGTACAGTTTCTGCTATCATCTTCTTCATTTCTGCAAGGTCGAAAGCCTCAACCACAACATCACATTCACCGAAAAGCTCCGGCAGGTTATCTTCGTTCAGCTTCAGGTCGTGTGCCTCAACCCGGGTGCTCCCCGTAATTTTTTCAATATTCTCTTTAAGGGCAAGCGCTTTCTTCTTCCCTATCTGTTCACGAAAAAAGTACTGCCGGTTAAGATTACTTTCTTCAATTACATCGAAATCGGCAATTACAAGCCTGCCTATCCCCACCCTTGCAAGCGAAACCGCACAGTTGGAACCCAGTCCCCCGCATCCTGCAATACCTACGGTGAAATTACCCAGCTTTTCCCTGATCTGTTCAAAAGTCATTCTGTTCATTTTCAAGCTATAAAAAAAGTTAATCAAATTGCCGGTGGTTTTTTCAGCCAGTTCTGCGGGATTAAAACACCGGTAAACCTCAAAGCGGAACTCTTTATGAAGAGTGCAAAGACATTTTGCAGAGCAATTACGCACCCTACTGCAAAGATAATATTATTGGGACTTTCAGTCTGTGTAACTACGAATTTTTTTGTTATTTTTAGGCGCTTTATTAAAAGCCGGGTTCCTTTAAATGATATAAATCATTTTAATAATATTCTGCCTGAACTATTTTTATGTTTTTCCAGTTCCGATTTTAAACCCAAAATGAAATTATATGGATGTACAAAAGTTGAATGAAAAGCACAAGCTCATCAAAGAGGTTAAGTATGACAAAACCCCTATTGACAAGGGCTATACAGACAAGATCCTCTACGTGAACTTTACCGATAACACTGTCAAAACAAAGGATGTTGATCCGGTGATGAAGGAGAAGTTCGTTGGAGGAAGAGGCTATGGACTGAAGCTGTTGTGGGATGCAACAACACCCGAAACAAAATGGAACGACCCCGAAAACGAGATCATAATTTCGGGAGGCCCCTGCTGCGGCATAACGCAATATTCAGGTGCCGGAAAGTCACTTGTTGTTTCCCTTTCACCTCAGACCGACTCTGTAATGGACTCAAATGTGGGCGGCTTTTTCGGGCCGTTCCTCAAATTTTCAGGTTATGACGCCCTTGAGATGCAGGGTAAAGCTGATAAGGATGTAATACTTTATATCGACGGGGTGAACGGAAAGATTGAAATACGCGAGGCACCCGAAGGCCCTAAAAGTACTCACATTCTTGCTGAAGAGCTGACTGAGATGTTTGCCGACAATGAAAAGGACAAAATTAATATTGGCGTAGTTACATCAGGCGATGCAGCTGAAAATTCCCTTATCGGGATGCTCAACTTTACCTTTTATGACCCGCGCAGGAAACTGGTAAGGGTTAAGCAGGCAGGCCGTGGTGGTATCGGCACCGTTTTCAGGGACAAAAAGATAAAGGCTCTTGTGGCCAAGGTGGACGGTATAAAGGGTAACGCCAATAATGTAGTTGACCTTGAGGCAATCCGCGAAAGGGGACGCCGCTTCAACAACGAGATGAAGCGTGACGACGAGTTCAAGCAGATGAAGAGGAAGGGTACGGCTCATATAGTGGACATAATGAACGATTACGATCTGCTTCCTGTAAACAACTTCAAGTTTGGCAGCCATCCCGATGCAGGCAGGATACACTCCGATGTTTACCGCGACGAATGGTTTACACAGGGAGTATTCGACGGCTGCTGGATTGGCTGTAACATGTCATGCTGCAAGGGAGTTGATGAATTCGAGCTGAGAACAGGTCCCTACAAGGGCGAAAAGGTAATAGTTGACGGGCCGGAGTATGAAACGGCAGCATCCCTCGGATCGAACCTTGGAATATTTGATCCCAGGTTCACTATCGAAGCAAACTTCTATTGTGACACCTATGGCATATGCACCATCACATGGGGCTCCATCGTGGGCTTTGTAATGGATTGCTATGAAAGCGGCATCCTGAATGATGAAAGGACTGGCGGACTGAAGCTTAATTTCGGGAACGCCGATGCTGCTCTTGAACTTCAGCACCAGGTAGCCCGTGGTGAAGGTTTTGGCAAAATTGCCGGCATGGGTGTGCGTAAGATGAAAAAGATGTTTATAGAAAAAGGCTGGGGCGATGCCAAATATCTCAATGATATTGCAATGGAGAACAAGGGACTGGAATATTCCCTCTACAAATCCAAGGAGTCGCTTGTCCAGCAGGGCGGGTATGCCATGACAAACAAAGGCCCGCAGCATGACGAAGCGTGGTTGATATTCATGGATATGGTAAATAACCAGATACCCACATTTGAAGACAAAGCTGAAGCTCTTTACTACTTCCCGCTTTTCCGTACATGGTTTGGACTGGCAGGCTTCTGCAAACTCTGCTGGAACGATATAGAGCCGGAAGATAATGCCGAAACCGACGAGCCGGAGAAGATACCCGAGCACGTTGACAACTATGTTACCGTATTCAATGCTGTTACCGGATGGCCCTTCAGCAAGGAAGAACTGATACGCCAGTCTGAAAGGGTTTACAACTTCCAGCGCATATTCAACCTCAGAAGGGGATTCGGAACCCGCGAACACGATGCCCAGCCTTACAGGGCTGCAGGACCGGTTACGGTCGAAGAATACGAATCACGCCAGGAGCGTTACGATATGCAGCTCAAAGACGAGATTGGAATTGACCCTGCCGGAAAATCGACAGAAGAGAAAATGGCGCTTCACAGGAAATACCGTGAAGACCGTTATGAACAGCTTGTAGATACGGTTTACAAGAGAAGGGGGTGGACCAAGAATGGAGTTCCAACAATTGAAAGACTAAAGGAACTTGGAATGGACCTCCCGGAACTGGTTGAGCTTGTACAGCCCCACCAGGAGTAATCCCCCCGGGATTAAACCATAAAATGCCATATGGCGCCCGGCAGAATACTTCTGCCGGGTTTTTTGGAAACATCGATATGCATATTTTTGCATGTCGTGCCGGGATCAGCTAAAAAAAACGACTTATAATCGCGATAATGGGAAATAATATGATAAAGCTGCTGTTTTGCATGTCTGTTGCCATAATAGTATTTGCTTCATGTAACAGCTGTAGTGAAAAGAGGGGGGAGAACACTCTCAGGATAATTCACGCTGGAAGCCTTACAGTCCCTGTTAAAGAGATTGCAGAAGCATTTAAGGCAGTGAACCCCGGGGTGAATATTTTGACTGAGGCATGGGGCAGCAAGGCAGGTGCAAGGCGCATAAGCGACCTGGGTTACCCGTGTGATGTGTATATATCAGCTGACTACAGGGTAATAGACATTTTTCTTATACCCGGTCATGCTTCATGGAACATACCGTTTGCAGGAAATGAGATGTCTGTTGTTTACACCCCGTCATCAAGATATGCGGATGTTATTAACGCCGGTAACTGGCACAGGATACTGCTGAAGGATGATGTGGTTTACGGCAGGTCTGACCCCGATTCCGACCCTTGTGGCGTCAGGGCTGTGCTAACCGCAAAGCTGGCCGGTATGCTCTACGGTGACACTTCCCTTCCTGAAGAGTTGTTGTCACGCCACCGTAACATGATACGTCCCAAGGAGACAGACCTGATAGCACTGCTTGAGAAAGGTGCGCTTGACTACATTTTTCTCTATCGCTCCGTTGCGGAGCAGCACGGACTGGAATATGTTATTCTGCCGGACAGTTTGAATCTTAGGGATCCCGGATTGAATGAATGGTATGCAAGTGCTGAGACATTGGTTACAGGCACAAGTCCGGGTGAAACCCTCACAGAAACAGGAGAGGCAATGGTTTATGGAATTACCATACCCACCCCGGCAGAAAACAGGGAGCTGGCACTTTCGTTTGTGGAGTTTTTCCTGGAAGAGGATGGCGGACAGGCTGTAATGGAAAAGAACGGGCAGAATTCAATAGTGCCTTATGTGACTGAGACATATGACAAACTGCCTGAAAGACTGAAGAGGTTTGCATTGCCGGCAAAATAAAGCAGCATTACCGGCCAAATAGCAATCATGCCTGCAAAACAGAGCGGCACTACCGGCAAAGCAACGGGCAGGCATCAGAAAGATAAAGGTGTTGGCTGCAAAAATGTGCAGCTCTGCCGGCAAAATAAGAGGTGACGCCGGTATAATATCAGGGATCGACAGCAAACAGGTTGTCCTGACAAATTTGAAAGTACGTATTAAAAAACAGGTATATGAGCGGATTTCAGCCATTAAAGCTTTTCTTTATCTTCCTTGGAGGATTGCTCCTGATGTTCATAATTGCTCCCCTGGCAGGGATGTTCATTGCCACATCCCCGGCAGAGTTTTTTGATACGGCATCAGACAGGGAGGTGGCCCGGAGTATATGGCTGACATTGTGGACTTCAATGGCGGCAACACTCATATTTGCTATTGCAGCCATACCTTTTGCATGGATTCTGGCAAGGAAAAAGTTCCCCTTCAAGCGCCTGGTGTCTGCCATTATAGACGTACCGGTAGTTATACCCCATTCGGCTGCGGGTATAGCTATCCTTGGATTTGTCTCAAGGGATACGGTTGTGGGGCGTATTGGGGAGCAAATGGGACTTGGATTTATCGGGACGCCGGCAGGGATAATTCTTGCAATGGCCTTTGTGAGCATACCTTTCCTTGTAAATGCCGCAAGGGACGGGTTTTCTGCCGTGCCGGAAAAGCTGGAGAAGGCCGCACTCAACCTGGGAGCCTCCCCTTCAAGGGTTTTCCTTACGGTAAGCCTCCCCCTTGCATGGCGCTCAATCCTGTCAGGTTTGATCATGATGTGGGCAAGGGGGATGAGCGAGTTCGGGGCAGTGGTTATTGTGGCATACCACCCTATGATAACACCTGTGTTGATTTATGAAAGGTTCGGTTCATGGGGACTTGCGTATGCCAGACCGCTTGCCGTGGTTTTTATTTGCGTCTGCCTCTTTTTCTTTGCCGTTTTACGAATGCTTTCAAACCGCTATGAAGATGCTGAAAATTAAAGATCTGAGTCTGAAACTGGGTAATTTCAGTATGCACGGTGTAAACTTCAGTGTAAATCAGGGAGAATACTTCGTGCTGCTGGGGATGTCGGGTGCGGGCAAATCGGTGCTTTTGCAGGTTATTAGCGGACTCATACAGCCCGGCAGCGGAAGCATCAGTCTCAACGGGAGGGATATAACCCGTGAAAAGGTCCAGAAGAGGGGTGTGGGACTTGTTTTTCAGGATGCGGCACTGTTTCCACATATGAGTGTTTTTGCAAATATTGCCTACCCGCTCAGGTCAAAAGGGTTTGACCGCAACACCATTACCCGCAGGGTTGAAAGTCTTGCACATGTGGCCAACGTGTCGCACCTGCTGGAAAGATATCCCAAAAACCTCTCGGGGGGAGAGCTCCAAAGGGTTGCACTTGCAAGGGCAATGGCACTTGAGCCCCGGTGCCTCCTTCTTGACGAGCCTCTCTCTTCCCTTGATGTGACGCTCAGAAGGGAGCTGCGACAACTGCTCCGGGAAATAAACAGAAAGGGACAAACGGTAATACACGTTACACACGATTACGAAGAGGCGGCAATGCTGGCCGACAGGATAGGAGTGGTAGAGAACGGCACTGTAGTTCAGACCGGTACACCGGAAGAGGTTTTCATGCATCCGGGATCGGAATTTGTTGCTAACTTTGCAGGCATAAGAAACTTTTTTGAAGGGGAGCTGATTGCAGGTGACTCGTTTCTGAGGAAATTCAGGATGCCCGGGAAAGAGATATACATCCTTACGGGCGAACCAACCGGAAAAGGATTTGTTACATTGAGGGGGGAAGATATAACCCTGAGCAGGAGCCCTTCAGATTCAAGTGCAGCCAACAGCTTTAAAGGCATTGTTACGTCGGTTGACCCGTTTGGCCCGGCGGTTGAAGTAACCGTTGATGCAGGTATCAGGCTTTGCGCACTTGTAAGCAGGGAGTCGGCTGAGGGAATGGAACTGAGTCCGGGAAGCGGGGTATGGGTGAGCTTCAAGGCTTCAGCAGTTAAATTTATACCCGGCTAATGTGATATGGAAAAATTTTATCCCAATATACTGCTTGTTTCCGGTATGAGTCGCAATACCGGCAAAACCCGGTTTATCCTGGAGGTGATAGAGCGCTTCTCCCGGGAAACGCAAATTGTAGCCCTGAAGGTTACCAGTATCCGTCCTGACGAAGCTGAATTTCACGGGGAACACGAAACAGGGGCAACAGAGGAATATTCAATTTATGAAGAGAAAGACACCTCATCGCACAAAGATACATCAAAAATGCTCAGGGCAGGGGCTTCAAGGGCATTCCTTGTGAGCTCCAGGGAGGAGTGGCTGAATGATGCCGTGGAGGAACTTTTCAAAAAGGTAAGCAGCAGCTCCCTTTTTGTTTGCGAGTCGGGAAGCCTTCGCTCCGTTCTGAAGCCGGGAGTGATGGTAATGGTAACGAGCGGCAATGAGGAAAATATTAAGTCCCGGGCAGTGAAGATGGCAAAACTGGCAGATCTTACCGTCCGTTCCTCAAACAACCTTTTCAGTCCTGACACAGGGGTTATTGGACTGGAAAAGGGTAGGTGGGTTATTACAGAACCGGAAAGAGAAGAAAATGAATAACATTTAAAAAAAAGCACAATGATATCTTTTGAAGAAGCACTTGACATTATAATTTCATCTGCACCTCCTCCTGCAGGGGAAGAGGTTGATCTGCAGGATGCATCCGGAAGGGTGCTTGCCTGTGATATACACTCCGATATATGTATGCCCCCATTCAACAAGTCGGCTATGGACGGCTTTGCCTGCCGGAGGGAAGACCTTGCAGGAGAAATGAAGGTTACCGAAACAATAAAGGCTGGAGATATGCCACAGAAAAAGATCGGCAGGGGAGAGTGTGCAAGGATCATGACCGGGGCTATGGTGCCTGTGGGAGCCGACTGTGTTATAATGGTGGAGCATACCAGTGAGGTTTCGCCTGACAGGATTGTTTTCACAGGCTCAAAGACTGCTGACAATATTGCCCTGCGGGGGGAAGATATTAAGGAAGGGGACGTGGTAATGAGAAAGGGGGTGATAATTAAGCCGCAGCATATTGCTGTTATGGCTTCTGTGGGTTGCGTAAACCCCAATGTTTACAAAAGGCCGCGTGTTGCAGTACTCAATACAGGCGATGAAATAGTGGAACCCTCCGTAAGGCCCGAAGGAACCTGCATCAGGAACAGCAACGGTCCGCAACTGGTTGCTCAGATAAGCAACACCGGTGCCCTACCCGACTATATGGGTATAGTGGCTGATACACCCGGGGCAACCGACAGGGCAGTAAAGAATGCCCTGGAACGGAATGATATTGTACTTATTACAGGCGGTGTGTCGGCAGGTGATTTTGATTATGTACCAGGCATACTGAAAGATAACGGTATCGAACCGGAGTTTGAAACAGTGGCCGTCAAACCGGGGCGTCCCACAGTTTTTGCCCGCAGGGGCAATACTTTTGTATTCGGCCTACCGGGCAATCCGGTATCTTCATATATAATCTTCGAGCTGATGGTTAAGCCTTTCATATATCAATGGATGGGGCACCGGTATTCCCCTCCGCCCATCAGGATGCCCCTCGCCACAGATTACAAAAGGAAAAAATCCGACAGGATAGCCTGGGTGCCTGTCTTTTTCAACGAGAGGGGAGAAGCGATGCCGGTGGATTACCACGGGTCAGCCCATATCCATGCGCTTTGCCATGCCGATGGGATCATGCCCGTGCATAAAGGGGTAAATGTTATAAAAAAGGGAGAACTGGCAGATGTACGACAGATTTAGCAGGAAAATTGATTATCTCAGGGTATCTGTAACTGACCGCTGCAATCTCAGATGCCACTACTGTATGCCTCCTGATGGGATTAAGCTGCTTCCCCAGAAGGAGATACTCAACTTTGCCGAAATAACCGAAGTGGTTCGAACGGCTGCAGGCGCGGGAATCAGCAAGGTAAGGATAACAGGCGGAGAACCCCTTGTAAGACGCGATATTGTCACACTTGTTAAAATGATATCTTCAGTTCCGGGGATAACAGATCTTGGGATGACCACCAACGGGGTTTTGCTGGAGCATTTTGCGGAAGGACTTGCTGATGCGGGACTTATGAGGGTGAATGTCAGTCTGGATACCATTGATCCCTTGAAATACAGCGAAATGACCGGCGGAGGAGACCTTAATACCGTGAAAAGGGGTATTCGGGCAGCGGTGGATATGGGACTTACACCTGTAAAACTGAACTGCGTGGTGAAAGGTTCTTCCGTTAATCCCGATGCTGAAGGGGTAGCGCTTTTTGCAAAAGAAAACGGCCTGCAGGTAAGGTTTATCCGCCAGATGGATCTGGAGAGCGGGGAGTTTTCCATAGTAGAAGGGGGTGAAGGAGGTGACTGCAGAAAATGTAACAGACTGCGCCTTACAGCAAGCGGGATGATAATGCCCTGCCTCTTCAGCAATGTTCAGTATTCTGTGAGAAAACTCGGTGTGGTTGAAGCATTGAGGCAGGCTGTAAACCACAAACCCCGTTGCGGATCCCTGAACAGTCAAAACAGCTTTTACAATATTGGAGGATAAAGCAATGAACAAACTGAGCCATACCAACAGCGAAGGTAAAGCCAGGATGGTTGATGTGGGAGGCAAACCCGACCAGAAAAGAAAGGCAACTGCAACAGGCTTCATACGAATGCAAAAGGAAACAGCAGAGCTGGTGAAGCAAAACCGGATGAAAAAGGGGGATGTGCTTACAGTTGCTGAAATTGCGGGTGTGCAGGCAGCCAAGGAGACTTCAAGGCTGATACCACTGTGCCATCCGCTGCCACTAACAAAGGTCGAGGTAAAAACAACCGTCACCAATGAAGGAGTCAGAGTCCACACCGAAGCTCTCTGCACAGGCAAAACAGGAGTGGAGATGGAAGCGCTTACGGCAGCTTCTGTGGCATTGCTTACCGTTTACGACATGTGCAAGGCCGTTGACAGGAATATGATAATTGAGAGTGTTAAACTGACCGGGAAAACCAAAACCGGCTTATAATAAGTTTTATGGAACATAAATCGATAGAGGTAATTTCAGTTAATTTATCTGAAAAGAAGGGTACGGTAAAAATACCACAGGACGAGATCATAATCGACCGGAATGGTGTAAGGAATGATGCCCATTCAGGACCGTGGAACAGGCAGGTGAGCCTACTTGGAACTGAAAGTGTGGAGCGCTTTTCAAAGGAGGCCGGAAGAATGATAAGTTACGGTGAATTTGCAGAAAATATAACCACAAAAGGAATGGAGCTGGTCAAAACCCTCCCTCTCGACAGGTTTGTGTCGGACAAACTGGAGCTGGAGGTAACACAGATAGGAAAGGAATGTCACGGAAATACCTGCGCCATATTCCGCGAGGTGGGAAACTGTGTTATGCCGAAGGAAGGTATATTTGCCCGGGTAATAAGAGGCGGGAAAGTGCGTCCGGGCGACAGGTTCGCTTATCGCCCAAGGGTTTTCAGGTTCTTTGTGGTAACATTGAGCGACCGCGCAAGCTCCGGCAGGTATGAGGACAGGAGCGGTCCTGCAATAACATCCATGCTGGAAGACTATTTTGCAGGGACAAACAGGAGAATCGATATCAGAAACACTGTTATTCCGGATGATGAGGAAAAACTGACAGGTATACTTAACCGGTGCAGGCAAGAGGGGTTTGATTTTGTTTTTACAACAGGAGGAACGGGGGTAGGGCCGAGGGATATAACACCCGAGGTGGCAAAAACATTTATTGACCGGGAGATACCCGGTATAATGGAAAATATAAGGGTGAAATACGGGTCGGAAAAGCCGAATGCCCTCCTTAGCAGGGGAGTGGCAGGAATAATGGGCAGGACTCAGTTATATACCCTGCCGGGAAGTGTAAAAGCGGTAAAGGAGTATATGACTGAGATAATGAAGACAATGGAACACCTGGTTTATATGCTTTATTCCATTGACGCCCATTGAGACACGGCCGGGTGAGATTGTCACAGGAGCTTGAAAAAACCATGAAGAAGTTGAAATGACCGGGGAATTTTTTAAAAAAAGTAAATAACCCGGAATAAAATATTTCTTTAACATTAAAACAGGTTAAAATGGAACGCGAAAAAGCTTTAACTCTTTTGAAACAATATGTAAAAAATGAAAAAATGCTTGCACATTGCTATGCATCCGAGGCCGTCCTGAGAGCAATGGCCAGGAAGCTGGGAGAGGATGAGGAGAAATGGGGCCTGGCAGGATTGCTTCACGATATAGATGTTGAGGTAACGGATGCAGACCCGAAGAGGCACGGACTGGAAGCAGTGAAGATACTTGAGGAGCATAATGTGGACCCCGAAATAATTGATGCTGTTAAAATGCACAATGAGATGGCAACAGGCATGGAGAGGCAAACCCGTTTTCAGCATGCACTGGCGGCAGGGGAGACTATTACGGGACTGGTAATTGCAACGGCTCTTGTTTACCCTGACAGGAAAGTGGCCTCGGTGAAGCCCAAATCGGTTACCAAAAGGATGAAGGAGAAAGCTTTTGCCGCTTCTGTAAGCCGCGAAAATATTATGGAGTGCGAAAAGGCTGGACTGTCCCTGCAGGAATTTGCCGAACTGAGCGTCAATGCAATGAAGGAGATAGCAGATGATATCGGGCTCTAAGGGGTTACTTTTTCACCTCCTCATGGAGTTGGTTACCTGAACGCCTATCAGCCTGTCATACCGGGAACCCGGAAGGCGGTGGTACACATAAATGATGTAATCGTTTTCAGTTTCGAAAAAGTTCCCTTCAAACATGGAGCCGTCGGCTTCCTGCTCCCCTTCAGGAAGGAACAGGTACTGGTAATTGTAATACCCCTGCTTCAAAAGCATTGACAGTTCGTAGGATTTTGTTTCGTAATTGTACTCCATCCTGTTCCATGGATAAAAGTTCCAGCTTGCAAGGTCACCTGCAACATAAACATCTCCGTTGTCAAGCGGGGCATCCCATGGTAAAGAGAAGTAAACCATAACATACTCCGAGTCAGTGTTATCATTGGGCTCATCCCTTGTGCGCACAAGGAACCTGCCGTTTATTTCATCATGATGGTATTCATGCCTTCTGTCCCTCGGCTTGCCGGGGAAGAGCTTCACATGATACCCGTCATGGCGGAAAACTATATCTCTTACGAACTCGGTGTGGAAGCGCAGGCTTTGTATGTCGAAAGTCCTGAACTCATTCCCGCCTGGAAAGTAGTTCTTCTCCCCGTCTTCATATACCAGCTCATAGTTTTTGATGAAATCCGGTTTTAACTCCTTCACTGCATTGTCCCACCTGTTATTTTGCGTTATGATTACATTCACTTCCGAGTAGGGGTCTCTTATGTTGTAATCCCGGTGAGATACCGTGAAATCGATCTGGTGCCCCGACCGCCTGTATTCCGGAATTATCGGCTGCCTGGCGATTGCATTTATATGCACCCTTGATTCGTTAACGAAAAACCTCCGTGTAAATGCAACCTTTGACCGGTCGAAATCCTCATACACCTTTAGAATATAATTTCCGGAAAGCCTGAAGCGGATGTCCTCGTTGGGGAGTGTTAGACTGTAATGGGTGTAGGGGATAAAGGTGTTGAAGGAAAACCTGTAGTTTCTGATCTGATTCTCATAAAACCCTTCAATGTAATCTGAAGGCGACAGTCGTGATGGAGTCCAGTCAGCATTGCAATGAATTACCGTATAAGTGTAGTTCTTTACATCACCTTCCAGGTCGTCGAACCTCAGAAGCAGCTCATCCCCGCTGTTGATCTTAATTATGGGGTAAGAAAGCTCATAGCCCTTCCTGTGCAGCAGGACTGTTCTTATGTTTTCATTGAAAATACGGTCTTCATAAACCCGGATATCATCAATCCTGCTGTTTCCTTCAGGGAGGTGGGCTTCAGCATTCCGGCTGATAAAAGTATTCCCGGATGTGAAATTCCTGTTTCCTGCAGTGAGGCCTTCTGACTCATTTCCGGTGGATAATGGACTACCGGTGGTAAAATTCCTTTCTGCCCCGGGGGTAGAGGATGCCGGACTCCCGCCAATAAGAATGAAAAGAAGTACCGATGCTATGGAAAGGCATTTGATCATACGCACATCCACGATTTTAACATTGAGATTCTGCTGGTTATATATATAATGTTGCAAAACATAATGACTACATGCACCTTAAATATAGTGTAAAAACATCAAAAAATACCCTATTTAGGAGATAGTTTACTTTTTTTCGTAAAGATTTTACAAAAAAATTTATTTTTGTAATAAACTTCCATAATCCCACTAAAATATGCCTAAGGTTATCAAGCTTAAAAAAGGCCTTAACATCAGACTAAAAGGAAAGGCCGAAAAAGTTCTTGTTAAATCGGGTCTTCCGGAAAAATTTGCCCTGAAGCCAACCGATTTTCACAATATCAGGCCCAAATTGATACTTAAGGAAGGTGAAAAAGTTAAGGCCGGCACCCCCCTGTTTTTCGATAAGTATAATCCACGTCTTATCTTTACTTCACCGGCAAGCGGTACAATAACTGCTATAAACCGGGGCGAACGCAGAAGAATAGAGGAGATTGTAATAGAAACGGGCAGTGAGATCGAATACGAGCAGTTTGGAAACAGTGACCCGTCTTCAATGAAGCGGGAAGAGATTGTTGAAAAGCTTCTTAAAAGCGGCGTCTGGCCATTTATCCGTCAGCGCCCCTACGGGATAACCGCCAATCCG
>PUMT01000025.1 GCA_003551495.1 Bacteroidota bacterium | reverse complement strand
CAACCCTGCAACCAGGGATACTGAATTTTTCAGTTTCCCCTGATCCGATAATTATTTCATCAAAATGGCCTTTAAGCTGGTTGACAATAACTTCCACAAGAGGTTTCCCGCTTATTTCAAGCAGTGATTTGTCGTATCCCATCCTTTTGCTTTTGCCGCCCGCCAGAACAATTGCTGTTGCTTTTTCCCTTATTGCCCATGAATTGTTCTTAATACCAATCCTTTCAGGTCCAAAATCCCAGCCGGTATTGTCAAATATGACAATCCTGTCTGCAAAAGATATAACTTCGGCGCAGCTCTCCTTTATCTCCTTTTCATCAATATTCCTGACGACAATGAATTTTCCAGGCTCTACAACTTTTCTCAGGGAGTTTGATTCACATATAACCATTGAATTAGGCGGGATAACCTTCATAAGTGCCATTGCTCCCTTCTCCAGGGCATCATTTCGTACTTTAAGGAAAAAGACCCTTCCTGCCCCGGCCATTAGCATACGGCAGGTATCTTTGCCCGGGTTATTCCCCTTCTCTTCGGTTATCTCAAAATCCCCCTTGAGGGAGGTGCAGACACCGCACCCTTTGCCGCCGCGGGGGCAATTCCCCCTTTCAGGGTCTATAGCAACAACCTTAACCCTCGTTATATCATGCTTTTTGCCGTATTCCTCAAGTATGCGGCTTGCAAACAGGGTTTTGCCGGTATTCCTGCCGGTTGAGCCTATTATCAGAAATTCATCCCTTTTAATCAAATTATTGAGGTTAATTGTAAAAAAATTAATTGCCGCCACTTTGAAGTAATTTAGCAAAGGAACGGACCTCTCCTGGTTAAAAGAGTCTTTCTCTTAATACAGGAGTTCCTAAAAATAAAACAAATTATATAACTTTATAGTTTTATAAAGAACTCTTTTTGAACCGGACTTTTTAAAGGGTTAGCCGGGTTGCATTCACCGGGCAGCCGCCTGCGGTAAGCGCATGGCTATTATTACAGCCGGGTTATGATCAACAGGTAAAAGCCGGATTGTTAACAGATTATTACAATATATGGAAAAGGATCTAGGTAAAATTTTTTCATCTTTCCGGGGGGTAAGAGGTGAACTCATTCCCGTTTTGCAAAGGATACAGGAAAAGGTAGGATATCTTCCCGAAGATGCGATGCTCCAGGTAGCTGATTTTCTTAATGTCCCGGAAAGCACCGTTTTTGGTGTAGCTTCATTTTATGCCCAGTTCAGGTTTACCCCCACAGGCAGGAACCGAATTTCTGTGTGTGAGGGGACTGCCTGTCATGTAAAGGGTGCCACGGACATCATCAAAGAGATTTCACGTGTCAAGGGGGTGGAAGCAGGAGAAACCAGCGATTGCATGGAATATACCCTTGAGGGCGTCGCCTGTATTGGATGTTGTGCCCTGGCACCGTGCATAACTGTAAATGATGAAGTTTACGGGCGGCTGGACAAGAAGTCGGTACATAATGTACTGAAGAAAATTTAAAATGAGAATCTAATGGAGAAAAACAAAAAAGCGGAAAGGATACTTGTGTGCTGCGGAACAGGCTGTGTCTCAGCCGGGGCTGACAAGATACTGGAAGCTTTCCGCAAAAATATTTCAAAAACCGGCGCTGAAATTAAATCAACTGGATGTCACGGATTTTGTCAGCAGGGTCCGCTTGTCATAATGGAGCCTGAAGGGGTTTTGTATGCAAGGGTGGAAGAAGGTGATGTGCCGCAAATAGTAACATCCCATTTAGAGAATGGAAAAAAAGTTGACCGCCTGTTGTACACCGACCCGGTCACCAAAAAGTCCATTCCCAATTACTGCGATATTCCCTTTTATAAGAAACAAAACAGGATCATACTACGTAATTGCGGTCATATAGATCCCGAAAATATTGTCGAATATGAAGAAGCCGGCGGTTACAGGGCAATAAGGAAAGTGCTTAAGGAGATGGAACCAGGGGATGTGATTGATAATATTAAAAAATCATCTTTAAGGGGTTTAGGCGGGGGAGGTTTTCCCGCCGGACTCAAATGGGAGTTTTGCTACGAGGCTGAAGGTGATGAAAAATACATAATCTGTAACGGTGATGAAGGCGACCCCGGTTCTTTCCAGGACAGGTCTGTGCTTGAAGGTGATCCCCACTCACTGCTTGAGGGGATGATGATAGCAGGAACTTCTGTCGGGGCATTGAAAGGTTACATTTATGTAAGGGCAGAATACCCGCTGGCGGTTAAAAGGCTCAATATTGCTGTCAGTCAGGCCCGTAAAAAAGGGTACCTTGGCAGGAACATTTTTGACAGCAGGAGGGATTTTGACATCGAGATATTTCTGGGAGCGGGTGCTTTTGTTTGCGGTGAAGAGACTGCACTGATAAGGTCTATTGAAGGACAAAGGGGTACACCCAGGCACAGGCCGCCTTTCCCCGCAAAATCAGGTTTATGGGGGAAGCCAACACTAATTAATAATGTTAAGACATATGCTTCTGTTCCCAATATAATTAACAACGGAGTTGAATGGTTCAGGTCTATGGGGACTGAGAACAGCAAGGGGACGGCGATCTTCTCGCTGACAGGTGAGGTTGCAAACTGCGGTCTTATAGAAGTACCTATGGGCATAACCCTGAGGGAAATAATATTCGGAATAGGCGGTGGAACTACCGGTGATAGCAGCTTCAAGGCAGCTCAGATTGGAGGGCCCTCGGGAGGATGCCTTCCTGAGGATATGCTTGATATGCCAATTGATTTTGATTCACTTAAGGAGGCTGGTGCAATGATGGGCTCCGGAGGCCTGGTCGTAATGAATGAAAATACCTGCATGGTCGATATTGCAAGGTATTTCATCGATTTCACCCAAAAGGAGTCATGCGGCGACTGTAATCCCTGCAGGCTTGGGACCAGGCAGATGCTGGACATACTGAATGATATCGTGGAAGGCAGGGCAAAGCCGGAGGATATAGATCTGCTTGCTGCACTGGCTGAAGGGATCAAATCGGCTTCCCTGTGCGGACTGGGACAAACTGCTCCGAATCCGGTTCTTACAACTCTCAGGTACTTCCGTCATGAGTACGAGGAGCATATCAATGAGAAACTGTGCAGGGCAAAAAAGTGCAAGGCGCTGATCACATACCGGATAGCTATGGAAAAATGCACGGGATGCAGGCTGTGTTTCAAAAACTGTCCGGAAAATGCAATTGAGGGTGAAGTAAAACAGCCCCATGTCATTAACCAGTCAATCTGCACAAGGTGCGGGATCTGCATTGAGAAATGTCCGCCAAAATTTGATGCTATTGAAACTTATGCCGGAGTGGACGGAGGGGAGATTATAGCATAAATACATTTTAACAGGTCAATTATGCAAAAGGTAAATATAACAATAGACGGAGTAAAGGTCGAAACATTAGCTTCAAAGAATGTGCTTGAGGCGGCACTGGAAAACAATATCTACATACCCAACCTGTGTCACCATCCCGATCTTGTGCCTTCCGGCACATGCAGGATGTGTCTTGTTGAGGTGAACGGCGGGGAGGTACTTGCAGTTGCATGCAAAACTCCGGTGGCAGAGGGTATGTCGGTTGTAACCGACAATCCGGTAATCAGGTCGGTCAGACAAATTACACTCGAGTTGCTTCATGTTAACCATACCCAGGATTGTACAAACTGCGGGAAGAACACTAACTGCCAGCTTCAGGAAGTGACCTCCTATGTGGGTGTTGATGAAGAACGCATCGGGCAGATGAGGAAAAACATACCCGCTGTTGAAAAAGATACCTCAAACCCTTTTTTCACACTCGACCATAACAGGTGCATACTTTGCGGGATATGTGTAAGAACCTGCAATGAGATACAGGGCGTTGATGCACTTCAGTTCGGTTACAGGGGGTATCAAACGGTTATATCTACTTTCATGAACAAGCCTGTGAAGGAGTCAGTTTGCGAATCATGCGGGGAGTGTGTGGTAAGGTGTCCGGTAGGGGCTTTGCTGCCCAAAAACGGTTTGAAACCCTCCCGTGAGGTGAAGACTGTATGTCCCTATTGCGGTGTAGGATGCGGAATTGTTTTGGGTGTGAGGGGTGAAACAGTAGTAAGTGTCAGCGGAGACAGGGAAAGTCCTGTTAACAACGGCAGGCTCTGTGTGAAGGGACGTTTCGGCTACAACTGGATAAACCACAGTGAGAGGTTAAAGAAACCTCTTATAAGGAAAGATGGGGAATTTGTTGAGGCTGAATGGGATGATGCGCTGGAAGTAATAGCAAACAATTTCTCAAAATACAAAGGCGAAGAGTTTGCAGCTTTTGCTTCTGCAAGGTGTACAAACGAAGAGAATTACATCATACAAAAGTTCACAAGGGCGGTAATGGGCACAAACAATATTGACCATTGCGCCCGGCTTTGTCATGCACCATCTGTTGCAGGACTGGCACAAAGTCTTGGAAGCGGTGCAATGACCAACTCAATTGGTGAAATTGGCAGTGCTGCATTAATCCTGGCTATTGGGACAAACACCACTGAAAGTCACCCTGTCATAGGATTGAAAGTTAAGGAGGCTAAAAGAAAAGGAGCGAAGATCATAGTTGCCAATCCCAGACGGATAGACCTGTGCAAGTTTGCAGACTTGTGGCTGCAGCAGAGGCCGGGAACCGATGTTGCCCTTGTAATGGGAATGTGCAGGGTTATTGTTGATGAAGGACTGGCCGATGAACCCTTCATAGAGGAGCGTTGTGAGGAGTATGGAATTATGAAGGAATCCCTGAAGGAGTTTGGGATTGAAAATGTTGAAAGGATCACCGGTGTGCCTGCCGGACTTATAAAAGAGGCAGCAAGGATGTATGCAGGGAACAGTCCTGCTTCCGTTATTTACGCCATGGGTGTTACCCAGCATTCGCATGGAACGGACAATGTACTTGCTATAAGCAACCTTGCACTTCTAACCGGGAATATAGGGAAGCCTTCATCCGGTGTCAACCCCCTGCGCGGGCAGAACAATGTTCAGGGGGCATGCGACATGGGGGCGCTTCCCAATGTCTATCCGGGCTATCAGAAGGTTTCGGATCCTGCAGTGAAAGAGAAATTTGAAAAAGCCTGGGGTTACTCACTCAGTGGAAAATCCGGTATAACCCTCACAGAGATTGTCGATTCAGCCTACAGGAAAAATATCAGGGCACTTTACATTGTGGGGGAGAACTCCATGCTGAGTGAACCCGACGGGAACCATGTGCGGAAAGCATTGCAGAAGCTCGACTTTTTGGTTGTGCAGGATATATTCCTTTCGGAAACAGCAACGCTTGCGGATGTTGTACTGCCGGCTTCCGGTTTTGCTGAAAAGGACGGTACCTTTACAAATACCGAAAGAAGGGTTCAGCGTGTCCGGAAGGCAATAAATCCAATTGGAGGGTCGATGCCCGACTGGCGGATAACCTGCAGGATAGCCCAAAAGATGGGGTGTGACGGATTCGGCTTTGAAAATCCTGAAGAGATATTTACTGAAATGGCATCACTTACCCCTTCATACAGCGGCATTAATTATGAAAGGATAGAGGATGAGGGGCTCTCCTGGCCTGTCCCGTCAATTTCACACAACGGCACACCAATACTGCACAAGAAAAGGTTCCTGACCCAAAACGGCAAAGCCCGGTTTTTCCCGTTACAGTTCATTCCGCCGTCGGAAGCACCAGATGAAGATTATCCCCTGATACTTACCACTGAAAGGAGCCTTTACCACTACCATACCGGTACTATGACCAGGAGGGTGGACGGGTTGAACAACCTTAACGGGATGGAACTTGTTCAGATGAATCCGCAGGATGCAGGAGAACTGGGACTGGCAGAAGGCGATAATGTACGTGTGACTTCCAGAAGGGGGGAAGTGGATGCGGTTGTTAAGGTGACGCGCAAATCACCCCCCGGGATGATCTCAATGAGCTTTCATTTTTCCGAAAGTCCCACCAACCTTCTCACCAACCCTGCACTCGACCCTGTTGCAAAGATCCCTGAGCTCAAGGTCTGTGCTGTAAGGGTAATGAAGCTGTAAATCCCCGTTATTAAATGTCCTGCCTTCCTTCCAATAAAGAGGAGAGGAATTCGTTTATTGCTGATATAATGTTTTAAATGGGAATGAGCAATAAAACTTACCGAATAGATATAAAGGGATTGGTTCAGGGAGTGGGGT
>PUMT01000073.1 GCA_003551495.1 Bacteroidota bacterium | reverse complement strand
GGTGGAGGAAAGAAGAAATAATTCCTGCAAAGGTTTCGGTTTCTCATTTTATAAAACCCCGTCTTCCGGTCTTTGTACCCGGTCATTTGGCGGGGTTTATTATATCAGGGGCTTCCATTGCACTCCCTCTCCTGTCGCCATTAAGGTGTTTACTTTATGGGTTACTTACTCAAGGGCTTCCAGTGCCCTTTCAACAGCCCTGAATACCGGTTCGTTTGATATTTCCTTACCGACCGTATTAAGCATCCAGTGTTTGGGAGTTATATTCCCGTTTATCAGCATGCGGTGCAGTTCTTCGGCAATATTCTTGTTTTCAATATGCTCCTCTATCTGGTAGGAGATAAGATGTCCAAGGGGATAGGCTGACAAATACAGCGGATAACTTATCATGTGCGAATAAACTGCCAGAACCGGTGAATCCTCAACGCCGAACACCTGTGCGTAGTATCTGTTCCAAATATCCTTTGCTATCTCTATCACTTTTTCCTTAAGTTCCGCCGGGGTGGCATCCGGATTGAGGTAAAGCCATTTCCATACCTCTATATCAACCAGTGAAACACCCATTATTTCATAGATACTCCAGAAAGTGTCAAGAGCTTTCATGTGAGGGTCTTCCTCAGCACTTAATCCAAGCAGTTTCAAGTCCCTGTTCTGGAACATGAAAGCCACAGCTTCTGTAAAGGCGGTGTTGGGAACCCCCCTGAGCTTGTAATAATCAATATCGTAGAGGGTGATGGTCTGTTCCACATTGTGCCCCAGTTCATGTGCAGCAACGTTGTAACCCTGGTAATCCATCCCCTCTTTTCCGAAACGGGTGCGAAGATGTGAATTGTCAGAGCGCATTTCTGCACCCCAGGCATGACCCGCCCCCCTGGCGGCGTCAACTGTTATCCTGGATGCTATTTCACTTGCCTTGTTGAATGAGAATCCCAGTTTTACAAGCATGTTGGGAAGGTTATTCTGAAAGGCCTCCGTGTTGGGGAACCTTCTCCTTATCATACGGTTAAGCTCTTCAGTTTTCAATTCGCGTGAACTGAAACCGTCATACCAGATATCGAAAGGCTCCAGGTTTCGATCCAGCCGTTTTTGTATAACCTGTGCAACCTCAACTGCAAGAGGAGAAGAAATGAATTCAGTAAACAGATCTTCAATCTCCTGCCTGGTTATCTCCATCTCCTCCTCAAATCGCCTGGAAAGGTAATCAGGGTAATACGGTGTATAGGGATCGGTTGCACTTACCGCCCTGAATACATCGAGCAGATGTTTGTAGCGGGTGTCAGGCTCACTGCTGAAATCAACCTCTTCCCCGTCAAGTAAGACACGGTTTGAAACAGGATCCCATTTGTATCCGGGATTGTTAATCACCTGTTCAGGTATTTCCTGGCGAATTATCCGCTCCATAATTGTATAGATCACCCTTTGCCTTTCAAGTCCGTTTTCCTCTTCATAAAGGGCTTTGATCTCGTCACGTAATCCCCAGTGTGATATCAGACGGAGGTCTTCAGCGAAAAGGGTATCACCATCTTCATTTACCACACTGCCCATGATAATATTGTAATCAGATATATAGCTGTCGGCACGGGTAATTGTTTCTGACAACTCAAGTTTCAGCAGAGGGGGTATCCTTGATGTATCCATATCACCGACCCTTGCATAAGCCCATTCAAGCCTCGACCATTCGTTGCCCGTTTTGTTTTTTTCATCCAGACTGTAGAACGGGAAGTTGAGAAGGTTCATGAAAGCAATCCTGTTGCGGAAAAAATCCTCTGCCAGATGGGCTGAAGGATTGTATCCGCCGAACATCATGTCGGTTTTGGTTAACGGACCGGTATCCAGGTGAATTGGTTTGGTCAGGGCACGGTTCATTTTATGGAAGTAACCGTTAATATATTCCATATTACGGGAAATATTATCAAAGAGCTCTCTTAAACCATTCTCCTCAGTAACGAAATGATCCAGGCAGAATTCTGTGAATTCCGTTTCCGTGCCATCCTCTTCCTTCCAGAAAAGAGCTACCTGTTTTACTCCGCTTTCAATTCTTGAACGCTCGTTTTCTCCGTGTTTATCAATCAGTTTTTCTATTGCAGAACTTATTGTCCCTTCAGAAATATGTCCCATTTCACTATTAGTTTGTCCGGTTGCACTGTTTAAAGCAAACATGAGCAAAACCGTTAAGTTTAACACAAATGCTTTATTTAGCCGGCTACGTGAAGCCGCAGGGCTTATGTATCCCCTTACCCTTTTACTCAGAGATTTAGCCATCACGCGGATTTTAAATTAAAATTGTTTGATATTTTACGCGGGTTACCTTAATAAACTGATATTGCCGCAAATTTATTTTTTCCTTTTTGAATGTGGTGGTTTCATTATTTGGAGCATTTGCCCCGACTTATCGGGTGGCTTTGTTAGAAGGCTTACAACCACCGTTACCAGCAGCGAGAGTCCAAAAGCAGGTACAAGTTCATACATAAGGTCGCTCAGGAAGAGGTTCCAGAGAATAACGGTTACAGCCCCGGTAATTATTCCTGCCATTACACCTGCATGTGTAGTTCTTTTCCAGTACAAAGAAAGAATGGTTGTTGGACCGAATGAAGCCCCAAGTCCTGCCCAGGCAAAAAGCACAAGCCAGAATACCAGCTCGCCGGCAACCCAGCCCATCAGTATGGCAAGAATAACAAGCAGCAGTACAACACCCCTGCTTAACATAACCAGTCCGGGTTGCGGTACCTTCTTCCCTTTCATGATCATCTTTTCATACACATCCCTTACTACAGCGGAAGCTCCCACCAGCAGTTGCGAATCAGCCGTTGACACTATTGCCGCAAATATGGATGCTATGACCAGTCCGAACAGAACGGGGGTAAGGTGCTCCCATGCCAGCATAGGGTAAAGGGTTTCGGTATCTTCAGCCGGGAGCATGCCTGTTTCAGGATAGTACAGCCTGCCTACCAGTCCAACAAACAACGCCCCTGTAGCCATAATTACATTGGCAAGGGTGCCCATAAGTGCAACCGATTTGAAAGTGTCGGGGTTTTTGATTGACATATATCTTGATATAACATGAGGGTTACCGGGAGGCCCCAGTCCTATTCCCAGGAAACCTATCATTGCCCCGGCGCTAAGAGCCAGGGGGTCTATCATTTGCCCGGATGCAATCTCTCCCCCTTCAAATTCCCTGAGAAGCCTCCAGAACTCTCCGAATCCTCCGATATCCAGAATGCCGATAACCGGGACAATTATAAGTGCCGCCATTATAAGGAAAGCCTGTATAGTGTCAATCAGGCTAACTGCTAGAAAACCACCCAGGATAACATATACCACCACAACTGCAGCCGTTATGAGAAGCGCTGAGGAGTCAGCTATCCCGAATGTCGCTGAAAATGCTTTTCCACCTGCAACGAGTTGTGCAGAAACATAGGCTATCATGAAAAGTGCAATGATAACAACTACCAAAACCCTGAGTAGTCCCTTATCCCTGAAACGCTCCGTGTAAAAGTCGGGTAGCGTAATACAGTCGTACTTTTCAGTAAATCGCCTGATTCGCCCTGCATAATAGAAGAACAAAAGGAATTCCGTGAAAATATACCCAACGGCTGCCCAGAGGGCACTCATTCCCATGGTGTATGCCATTCCCGTGAATCCAAGGAGAAGCCATGCGCTTCTGCCCGAAACAACTGCCGACATTGCAACAACAAGCCTCCCCATTTGCCTTCCACCGATGAAGTAATGTGTGATTCCCCTTGAAGAAAAACGGGTTGAAAGAACTCCTATAATGACGATCAGTAAAATGTAAACAATAAACGAAATGATAGTTCCCGGTGTAGCATCTATTTCAATTGCAAGGCTTTCTTCCATAGTTATAAGTGATTTAATGTTTTATGTAAAAGCTTTCTTGCTGAAAATGTACAACGAATTTAAAAAATAATTGGAAAATTATTTGAATAGCTTCAGGTTATAATTAGATTAATTACATATAAATTCAGATAGTGTTAATAAAAATGTATTTGGTGAAATGTTAAAAAAAACATTAGTTTTATGGTTTGTATGATTTTTTTCCCTTTGGAAATAGTTATTAAGGAATAGACGTTACTGCGCCTTTGAATTTTTTACATGCCTGTCCGGCAAAGTACAAACAGTTAATTACTAAACCCTAAGGATGAGTATATTAAATTTTATTAAAAAATATTATGAGATTATTTAGTTGTTTTGAAAGTTTAAAAGTCCGTGGAATTGGGACTTTATTAGTGTTTTTATTATCAGTGATTCTGATTGCATCATGTGAAAAGGATGAGCCTCCAACCGTTTCGACCAGAACTGTTTTCAATGTTTCTTTCAGTGCGGCTTCTGTGTCAGGAGAGCTTGTATCGGATGGTGGTTCTGCTGTTAATGAAAGGGGAGTTGTCTGGTCTTCGCAACCCAATCCCTCAATAGAAGATAATCATGCTGTATCAGATTCTGAAACAGATATTTTTACTGTATCAATTACAGGCCTTGAATATGAAACCACATACTATGTCAGGGCTTATGCCACGAACAGTGCCGGTACTGGCTATGGTAGCCAGTTGTCATTTACAACACTTGAAGAAGGGTTTGAGGATCCTTCGGTAATCGTACTTGGCCCCAATTCAATTCTTACAATAGGAGATCCGGTTACTGCTGAGGTGGAAATGATAAGCACAGTCTATAATGAAGGGCCTTCGGCTATGTCCAGTCTTACTTTTCATACCCTTTTCCCGGTTGACAGGGTAAACCAGGAAGTACTGGATATTGAATACTTCCCTTCAAATCCTCAATTTGTTGAAGATGACAGGGGCAATGACAATATTGTTTATTACTCATTCAGCAATGTACAACCAGGGGAAAATGCAGTTACTTACTGGAGGGCACGCGTGAAGACATGGGAACTTCACTATAGCATTCACCCCAGTGATGTAGGTTCACTGGATGATATTCCTTCTGATATAGCTGACAGGTATCTGGTTGATGAAGATATTTACCAGATAAATAATTCTATAGTTGTAAATGCAAGGGATGATGCACTTAATGGTGAAACAGACCCATTGGAGATGGCCAGAAAAATATTTCACTGGGTTCAAAATCATATGACCTACTCTATGGAACTTGGATGGCGTGATGCTCCCAGCAATATTGAGACCGGACTGGGGAGCTGTACAGGTTGGGCTTACGCTTTTATTGCAATGTGCCGCTCTGCTGGTTTGCCCGCCAGGCAATCGGGCTCCCTCGTCAGAAGAGGTGCGCAGTCTGATCCCGGTCCCCACCTTGATCAGCCAAAACACCGGTGGGCGCAGGTTTACCTTCCCAATATCGGATGGATGGAAGTAAATGTTCAGGGTGGTTCATGGGCTGCCCTTCCTGAGCGCTACCTTGTAGTATATGATTCACCCGGTACATCCAGCCTTTTGGGGAACCGTTACGATTCTTTCAGGAGGTGGAATTTTGAAGGAAGCGGTTCTACTTCAACAACAAGATACGGTATGTGGTGGCCTGTGGATGAGAATGTTGGAAGCAGACCCGATGCTCCTGTTCAGGTGTCGCCCGACAATGGAGCTGAAGGAGTAGCTCTCAGTGTGCCCCTGACATGGGAAGATGATATTGATGCTACATCTTACAGGGTTCAGGTTTCCACATGTGAAAATTTTTCTACCATTCAGTATTACAATCCTGATGTGTCCGGCAGTTCTTATATACCCCAGTTAACAGGGAGAACGGATGTAACTTATTACTGGAGGATTAGTGCATCCAATCTGGGCGGGACAAGCAACTGGTCTGAAATATGGTCATTTACAAGATAATTTTAAATCTGTCCTGGAAAAAAGGGGGTGCCACAAAAGGGCAGCCCCTTTTTCGTGTGCGCTGTTTTTCCACCTACCCGATTATCTGCCGGCTGATCTTCATATTGATTGGTATATTGATACAACCGGGTTTATAAACCTTTCAGGGTAATTATTGAATAACTATTCAGGTTTACTTCATCTATGTTAATAAATTTCTTCTTCCTTTTATTAAAATATGATCATTTTTTAATGTAAACAGGTATTTTTGCATTCCGGATTGATATTCCATTACTATTAATTAGAAATACCCGGGTTTTTTACCCGCCAAAAAGATATCAATGACCGGAAATATGATTAAAAACTCT
>PUMT01000004.1 GCA_003551495.1 Bacteroidota bacterium | reverse complement strand
TTTTTGTAGCATGAAAACTCATTACTGAGAGATCTCCGTATTTACATATTGAGTTGCCATTTACCTTTACTCCAAATGCATGAGCAGCATCATAAATGAGCTTCAATCCATAAGCATCAGCTATTTGCTGGAAACGTTCAAGGTTACATGGGTTACCAAAAACATGAACTGGCATTATCGCAGTAGTTTGAGGGGTAATGGCCGCTTCAACTTTATCGGGATCAAGATTAAAGAATTCTGGTTCAATGTCTGCAAAAACAGGTTTTATGTTATTCCACCACAATGAATGTGCTGTAGCTACAAAACTGAATGGAGATGTTATGACTTCACCGGTTATTCTTAATGTTTGCAGGGCAGTTACCAATGCAATAGTGCCGTTTGCAAATAGTGACAGATATTCTACTCCAAGGTATTTTGCAAGTTCCTTTTCAAATTGAATATGAAAAGGCCCATTGTTTGTAAGCATCCTACTTTCCCAGATCTGTTTCAGATATGAAGTGAACTCTTCCAAAGGAGGAAGTGATGGCTGGGTTACATAAATTGGTTTATTTTCGTCCATTAAGCATTGTTGTTAGTTTGTTTTTCACCAAAAGTTTAACATACAGGTAGGCTTCCAGTTTAAATAATTCGCTGAAGGTTAAAACAAATGCTGCGCCAATTGTTATCTGAAGTATTAGTTTCATTGAATTGCCCAATGGCAAAAACATTCCGGAAAAATATACCAATACCCCCATAAAGATTGCAATAAGAAACGACGGCATGATATCATATAACTGTTCTCGCATCGGATAGTTTATAAACCGCCCCGAATAGTAGCTGTTCAGGTAATAAGCTATAAAAGAAGCAATCCACATTCCAAATATCATTGCTTTGATTCCCATGCTGACACCGATAACAACTACAGGAATTGCCATCATTTTTTTAAAAACTTCTAACTTCAGAAAAAGATCTGAACGGCCGAGCACATTTAAAAGATTAAGATTCAGAGCGTGTAATGGATATAACATGCCAACAAAGCACAATAATTGAAGAAAAATAATGCTGGGCTTCCATTGTTCCCCAATTAAGGTTAGTATTAATGGTGAAGAGACAGCAGCCATGCCAATTAACAGTGAAAAACTTAAAAACATTGTTGTTTTAATCATTCTTTTATAACCAGATTTCAATGCAACCGGGTTATCTTGCATTTGAGCGAGAACAGGGAACGCTACACGGGTTATAACATTAGTTATACTGTGTGAGGGCAGTCTATAGAATGAGTTTGCACGAGTATAATAACCCAATTCTGAAGCTGAGAAATACCTCCCAATTACCACTAAATAGATATTTTCAAAAATTGAATGTATTAGCCCACTTGCAAGCAATTTGCTTCCGTAACCAAATAATTCCCTGAATGACTGAATACTGAACACTAGTGATGGAATAAACTTGTTCCAAATCCATAAGAAAAGTGAAGTTAAAAAACCATCAAGAAGCTGTCTTGCAACAAGACTCCAAACACCAAACCCTTTGTAAGCAAGATAAATCGCAATGCTTCCAGAAATAATAACAGATGATATTTTGATTTTTGCAAATAACTTAAAATCGACCCTTCTAAGCAGTACTGCATTCTGGACAATGCATAATGCCCCAATTATCAAGCCTAATCCCAAAACTCTTATTAAAGATGTAAGTTGAGGTTCATCAAAGAACCTTGAAATGGCATGTGCTGAAAAAAATAATCCCAGATAGAAAACAGTGCCAACGGCAAGATTGTAATAAAATGCAGTTGAATAATCGGTCCTCGTGACATCTTGCTTTCTTACCAGTGCGCTGACAAAACCGCTATCTATAAAGGTTTGTGAAATGGCAATAAAAATTGTAATCATTCCAATCAAACCAAATTCCTTTGGAGATACCAGCCTGGCAATAATTACTCCAATTATAAACTGGATTCCTAGATTAGTAAAATTTTCAGTTGCACTCCAAAATACACCGGATATAGTTTTGTTCTTTATTTCAGACATTTATTCTCTTTACAGAAAAAATACATTAAGTCTGAATGAATATACTTCAAAATGAATTTATCAGACATAAAATCTTGACAATACTATTTTTCTCAAGTAATGGACTGATGGGCAGACTTAATACCTGATTATGGATCTTTTCGGTTACAGGAAACTTCTTTTGAAACCATTTATTATATGCTTTTTGTTTGTGTGGCGGTACAGGATAATGGATTAAAGTCTGTATCCCTTTATCGCTTAAATACTGCTTGAGTTTCTCTCGTTTATTGGTTCGGACAACGAAGAGATGCCAAACATGATCAAGGCGCAGGGGGAGAGTGGGATATTGACTGGTAATAATATCTTTACTCTTAACGCTTGTACACGGGGGTTTGGGTTTTGAGCCTTCCATTGATGGCAAAATGATGTTCGGATGTTCAATGTTCTCCAGGTAGTAATTAGCGATTTCCCGCCGGCGCTGATTGTCGGTGTCAAGGCGTGGAAGCTTGACTCGAAGTACGGCGGCCTGGATCTCGTCTAAACGGGAGTTCAGTCCCTGGTAATCACAAATATATTTTTTTGAGTAGCCATAATTTGCAATCGCCCGAATGA
This sequence comes from Bacteroidota bacterium, assembly GCA_003551495.1. Taxonomy (GTDB): domain Bacteria; phylum Bacteroidota; class Bacteroidia; order Bacteroidales; family PUMT01; genus PUMT01. Next base: position 3,633 of record PUMT01000004.1, on the reverse strand, counting down.
CTTTTGCCAGATCATCATTATCTGTCGTAACAGCGCCTCCATCACCCAGTGCTCCGAGGTTTTTACCAGGGTAGAAACTATGACCGGCTGCGTGGCCGAAAGAGCCGGTACGGAAAAAGGTGTTGGCTTTCTCTTTCGGTGTTGCAGGAGAAGGGTGCTTAGTGCTGTGTGTGGTCTGGGGAACTTCAGACTGTATCTGAGCACCGGTGGCTTGTGCATTATCTTCAATGATCTTAAGATTATATTTTATGGCAATTTCTTCGAGTTGTGAAGTCCAGCATGCCTTACCGTAAAGATGCACTACCATGATGGCTCGCGTACGGGGTGTGATGTGTTGTTCAATGAGAGAGATGTCCAGGTTATAGGTATTAACATCTGGGTCGACAAGTACAGGTTTTAGCCGGTTGTCAGTTATTGCAAGGATGGATGCGATGAATGTATTTGCAGGAACAATAACCTCATCACCCTCTTTCATAATGCCCAACTCAATCCATGCTCTTAGGATAAGTCGCAGGGCATCAAGGCCGTTGGCAACCCCAATGCAATGCTTTGTTCCAATATAATCAGAATATTCCTTTTCAAAGGCACTTACCTCTTCTCCAAGGAGAAACCACCCTCGCTTCACTACCCGGTTAATGGCAACTGAAAGCTCTGGTTCAAAGCTTTCAGTGATTTTCTGTATATCGAGGAATTTAATCAACTTATTTCAACTTATCATTAATCTTTAATTCAAGGTCTGTTTCAATAAAAACAACTCCATCGCCTGTAGAAACAATGTATTGCCTATTCCCTAAAGATGATAAGACAACTCCAGGGGTATTCATTGCAATTGATTTTTTGATTTTTACACATTTGCCATTACAATAAGCAAATGCATTTGGATAAGGATCTACTAACGCCCTGATGAAGTTGTGCAAATACCTTGAGCTTCTGGAAAAATCAATTTTAGAGTCTGCAGGTTTTCTTTTCGGTGCCCAAATCACCTCTCCTTTTTGATGTCTCGAGTATAAGTCGCCGTTTATAATTTGTTTTATTGCGATCAAGAGCAGTTTAAGGCTAAGTTCAATTAATTTTTGTCTTACTGTTATTATATTATCTTCATTTTCAACTTTTATAAAATCCTGCAGTATTATTTCACCGGCATCCACATCTTCTGTCATAAAGTGAACAGTTGTTGCCTGATATAGCTCATCATTAAGGAAAGCTGCTGAAATAGGATGATGCCCTCTGTATTTCGGGAGTGCCCCCGTATGGATATTAATTGGAAATTCAACAAGTTCCAGTATTTCTTTAGAGAGAATAAATGGGAATGATACGCTGATATATGCATTTACATTTAATTCTTTTATAAATGCTATTATTTCTTTCTGCTGCTCTCGAAATTTATTGATTGGCAGGATCTTTGTATCATAAGATTTTAGTTCATCAACCAATTCCTTGTCCAATATATCTTTGTATAATACAATTCCTTTAGGAATATGGTTATTATCAACTAATCCTCTTAAAAGAAAATTTCCAATTGCTTTTCCACCCCAAAAAATATAATTCATAAACAGCTGATTATATATGGTCTTAGTATCTAATAAATAATGTTAACTAATAATTGACTAATCAACAAATGAACTTATAATTTCATAAAAATAGTCCATATCATGTTCCTCAAGTGCCTGGTGGACTGGAATAAAAAAAGCATTCTCCCCATAAAATACACTGCACTGCACACCATGTGCCCAAAAGTATTTCTTCAATTCTGAAAGATTTAGCTCTTCACCATTAATAACGAACATAAAAACACCTGGAATCACTCCTTTCTCTAATTTAAACCTTTCACTTAATCCCAGTAACTTAAATTTGTTTATTAAATAATTGTAATTATTTATTCTGTCACTAATTATCTTATCTTTTTTGACAATCTGAGAAGACATTACATTTTTAATATGCCTGAGTTCTTCAGCATGGAGCTTATTCTCTGTTTCTAATCTTCCGGGGATATTTGATACCAGCAACCCGCCAATCTGTAATGGAAACATTTTTGGGAAGCTGTAAATTACAAAATCTCCAATGTTCCCGATCTCATTATTCTCATCAAAAGAAAAAAATGAATGTGCACAATCCTCAATTATCGGCAGATTGTACTCTTTAAGGGTTCTTAAATTCCTGTAAGGGTAGCCAAACTCATGATTAACCAGAATGACCCTGGTTTCATCCACAATATTGCGGGACCACCTGCAAAACTTCTCAATTTCTTTTGTCACACAACCGCTGATATAGAAATTTCCGGATGTTGTCAGGATTGTAACAACATCATCTCTTTTAAGGTTATAATAGTTTAAAGCGATATTGATCGCTTTCCGGCCGTTTATAGTATAGATAAAGTCTTTGTTATGGAATTGCTCCTTTAGATAGTCATCTATCAGATCACTGTCGGGCAGGCTATGATTTATTGACAGGTCACTCGTACGAAAAGGCCCTATTCTGTATGCAGGTAAACTGTATGGGTCAGGATTGATAACAAACATATACTAATAAGATTCTAAGCCTTCCAGGTAAATTTGTAACGTAACGAGGAAACTGTATCATGAGCTTCCTTGAACCGTAGCAGGCCTTCGTTGGGCAGCCCTGATTCAGTCGAAATTCCCATATCCAGATATTTAAAGCCCAGCTTTTTGTAATATGACCAGAGATTGAATACAAGAAAATCCATTGCTCTTAATGGCCTGCCCTCATCACTGTCACCCCAGAAAACTGCAAAACCTGTTTCCGGGTGGCTCCTGTAGAAAATTGCTGAAGCCGCAAGCACTCCATCTTCTGTATTCACTTTGAAAAAATCCACAGGCCAGAGGTTATCGATATCTTTGACATCGTTAAATGTCATATATATTGGCCGACCGAATTTAGCCCTGTTATTGCAAATAAGCTCATAAACATCTTTCTCTTCTCTCTCATCTGATGCTAAATCAAAATGGAGTCCATTTCTTACAGCCTGACTGTAATATTCCCGGCTGTTTTTCCGGTTAAACCGGCCTTTAAACTCGCGAAGGTCAACCCAATTTGTTATATCAGGAATATTAGGGGTAAAACCGTTGCGCATCAAAGAATTAATAGTTTTTGCATTAAAATTAGGGTGATAAATATCGGGGGGAAGTGTTAACTCAATACCAAAATTTTCTTGTGATGTAATATATTCTTTCAATGAATTTATAAAGCTGTCTATTTCGCTTATGTAGATGTTCTGGTTCCGGAAATGAAAGCCTCCAAATGGAGCAGAAAAGGGAGATTGAAGTAGTGTGTTCTTTATTCCTGTCGTAAAACCAATTGCCGGTTTGTACGCATTTTTTTCAATCAGCCTTACGATTTTTTCTGTTTTTTTCCTGTTTAGCTCAATGAATTTTTCAGAAATAAAAGGGTGGGGGTCAACCCTGAAAAATTCACTGTAGGTTTTTGGATCAACTTCAATCAGCATTTTGGGCGTGTTTCATCTTCACATATTCAGAGTAATCTCTCACATAATCATCAGCTCTGTATTTTTCAGATGCCAGCACCAGGCAGATTGCCCCGGAGGAAAAATTGACGATCTCCCTCCATATGCCCGGTACTATCAGTAATCCGAAATATGGCCTGTTGAGCTGGACT
>PUMT01000101.1 GCA_003551495.1 Bacteroidota bacterium | reverse complement strand
GGTGGTAGCCTCTTTGGTTCGCATACACTTGATCAGCATGCTGGATGTGTTTGAGATGCTGCGAAGCACCCGAAGAGAATACGGAAACAAATCGATGGGACCACCCGGCTTAAACCAACAATTGAAATTGGCTTTGCTTTAAGGGGGGTCAGTTTGCCCCGGAAGCAAACCCGCACTTGTAAATCAAAGAGTTATGAACAAAATAAACCGACATCAGAATTTAGTCGGATGACAGTGATTAATTATGAAAAAAAGCGGCCCACAAATCAAATTAAGGGTATTATAATTATCATCTGTTACAATATTGTCAAACACAATTACTGCTGTTTATGAAAAAAAATGAGACAACTCTGAAGATTGAACAATATTATCCGGCACCCATTGCTGCTACTTGCAGGAAGATCAGGGTGCTGGACGAAGATGATGTGGTTGCAAAACATGACTCTTTAGGGGATCTGGCAGAAGCAGTTATAAAATATCTGGCGATTATTTCACTTCAAGACATCAGAGACACCGGTGGACTTCCAGAATATTTAAGCAAATTCCTGCAAAACATACTAAATCCCTCTCTGGGACACTGGAATGAGATTTTGCGAATGTGTTCACAGGAGACGAATGATCAAAACAAGGTGGCCAGCAGTGTTAAACAATTTTATGAGCAGGCCATTAAAGACTCTGCCAGAGAACCCATTAATCAAATAACATCTTTGCTGAAATCAAAAATGAAAGTCAGAAAGAATAAAGACCTGATCAGCCTGCTTATTTTATATCGAAACAAAATCTGGAAAGGGCATGGCTCAAAGCTGACTTCTGAAGAATACCGAAGCATACTGGATGCTTTAAATAACGTCTTATTGTACCTTATTGGTGAAATAGAGTTTGTTACGGAATATGAGCTTATTTATGTGGATGAGATAGTTGTAGTGCCTACGGGAGAATTTAAACACAAAATACAACGCGGCATGGGTAGCCAGGTTGAACCAGAGTCATTCAATCTTACCCAGGCAATGAAAACGAATCATGTATACCTAAAAATTCCCGGAGATGAAGAGATGCATTATATTGACCTCCATCCTCTTTTGGTCTCATATCCCTGTCCCGATTGCAAGTCGCAGCAGTTCTATTTTTTTAATGATTACCGGAAAAACCGACTGGAGTTTCTTTCCTATGCATGTGGGCACTTAATATATCCGGACATGCTGCCCAATGAAGTGGAAAACTTCTTGAACGTTTCTTTGGTCGGAGCAGGTAAAACAGCTCACGCTTATGAGAATCTTGACGAAGAAACCCAAACAACTCAATTAATTAAGTCAGCCAAATTAAAAATCAGCACCAGGGAGTACCATGAAGCACTGGACCTGTTTTTAACCGCAAACTCAATCAGAACCTCCTGGGAAACAAACTACTACCTCGCATTATTGAAAATGGTGTTAGGTTATTCACTGAATGATATCGTATTGCATGTTAATACATGCATTGACCTAGAGCCAGATAATCAAAATGTTCAGAAATTACATGAATTTATTAATACCGAATACCCTTCTGAAGAATCTTTGAAGGAGCCAACTCCTGATAAACTTGAAAAAACCAAGAAACATGCGCTGAGTGTTTTAAGCAAAGAAGTATATTCTCCAAGTGTAAATTCTGTGTTTTGGGTTTTTTGCCCTTCATTTTTTAGAAATTACGCAATGTACTTTTGGATTATTGTACCCGTTGCTTTGCTAATAATCAGGGCTTATCTTAGCCATTATCTCGATTGGCCTGTTACGGCCCATGAAATTATCTTGAAATCCAGTATTATTATTGTTTTTGTTCCCATTGTATTCTATTTGACAAACAAAATTCAAGATATTTATATCATATTAAATCAGAGACTTACCGATAATGCCAGGGAATATTTTCCAAGATGGTTTCAAGACCAGCTTGACAATAATTTTGGCAGGTTTCTTACGGATAAGTCAATTAAAAACAGTATTAACATAAGGGATCAAAAAAACAGATCATATCTGCTGCTTGCTCTTGCTTTTTTTGTCATATCATATTCAGCATTTTTGGTACTGACCTGTTATAATCAGAATGATCCGGGTTTTGTTCTGCTGCAGGCATTCGACTATCTGCTAATTAGCGGAATATGTTCATTAGGTACGCCAATCCTTGCCAAAAATTACCTGATGTTGAAGAACTTCTCCTCGTTTCCAATCAAACCCTTGTTGGGCCAGATGGATACATTTATGATGAGAAAGATTGGCAGAATGATATTTTTGTTGTCAATACCATGGACATTGCTTGGATTTCTGGTTGTTCTTCTCGGTTACCTTACTTTCTCTCCCAATATTGTTGTGATCCAAATTTTATTGTTATGCTTGCTCATATTCATAGGAATTACCTGGACTGTTCTGACACCGTATTATTTTAATAAGTCGCTGGGTAAAGCTAAAGACAAAGTTGTCCTTAAGTATGGGAAACACATCGAAGAAAAGTTTAATCAATTTATTGAAAATCCGGATTATAAAGACTTTGAGAATCTGAAATGGCTTATTAGTACACAGAAAGAAATAAAATCAATTAGAATATCCATAATATCATTTGGGGATTTTTTGGGTATAATTTTCATAAATGCTTTTATTTTTATAATTGGATTCCTGTATCCGTTTATGAAGTGGAGGATATCTCTAAATGACGTTCAGGAGTGGCTTAACTCGTTATTTATCAACATATGATTTTTGATATAATAATTTCAGGAGCTGGGCCATCCGGTGGTTATTTGGGATATTTATTGTCCAAAGAAGGATTCAAAACATTGGTCCTCGAAAAAGAAAAATTTCCAAGGTTGAAATCATGTGGTGGGGGGATATCACCTAAAACGATTAAGTTGTTACCCTTTGATTTATCACCTGTAACAGAGCAAAGAATTTCAAAGGGGAAATTATCATACAACAACAAAGAATCAATTATCCGTGATGAATATGAAATGTTTGGCATCGTTGTGGAAAGATCTAAATTTGACTCATACATAATCGAACAGGGAATTAAAAATGGGCTATCCTTTTATGATCAGCATGCAGTGGTAAATATTACAGAGAAAAATGACCTGCTAATAATACATGCTAACGGGCGTCAGTTTTTATGCAAATATTTTGTTTTTGCTGATGGAGCAAATGGTTTGCATAGCCATCTCGTGAAGAATAGCAACAAAAGACATTTGACATCAGCAGTTACAGCTACTGTTTCAATGTCCGATGATCAGATGAAGGAGTTTAATAACACCATTTTATTCGATTTCGGAATTATTGAAAAGGGATATGCATGGGCATTTCCTCTGAAAAATTCCATAAATGTCGGCATTTACTCTCCCTATACCAGAAAGGATTTTAAAAAAGCCCTGTATAGCTTTTTTGACGCTTATCCTATGTTAAACAAGGGGAAAGCCTCATTCCAGGCTGCAAGGATACCCTTGAAAAGAGCTGAAAATTTATCGAAAGGTGACAAGCTTTTTTTGATAGGTGATGCAGCTGGACTATGTGAATCGTTTTTTGGAGAAGGCATATATTATTCTCTAAAAAGTGCCGAAGTTGCTCACAAACACATCAAAGCGCTACTTGAGAATGTACCCGTGAAAGGCTCGTACTCAGATGAAGTAATGAAAGCGGTTGCAAATGATCTTGATTATTCCAGAGTGTTAGCTAATGTGTTTTACTACGACTTAAGGAAGAGTTATAACTGGCTTGTGAGAAATGACTATGTAAGCAAAATGTTTGCAAAAACAATGGCTGGTGAACTTTCATATAAAAAGTTATTTTTTACCTTGGTGCTTTCTTCACCTTTTTGGCTCTTCTCCCAAAAATCAAAATCGCACTAATCATGTAATGACTATTATTTCTTTACAATATGAAAACCCTGATTGTTTTGATCTCAGGCACCGGGCTGAGGTCTGATTTGAGGCTTCTCAGATACTGGGGCAAAGTGCCAAAAATGCTGAGGCGCTATGGTTTTGAAGTGGCAATGATATGCCCGGATTCATTTGGCTCCATATCAAAAAACGTTGAAACTATCTCAGGTGAATTAAACAAAGTCCTTAAAAATAATACATTCAAAGAAACCCATGTGTTCGGGCATTCACGTGGGGGGATTGAAGCCTTGTACTTAACCCAAGACCAATCTATTGCTCAGTTTATTACATCCATTACTATGCTTAACTCCCCTGTTACTGGCCACAATAAAGCCAAAAAAGTTGCTGCCAGTACTTCAGTCGCTACCAGGTTTTTATATTGGTTTAGCAACTTACTGGGGAGGATGCAGGGGGATAAGCACCCGGATAGCAAAAAACTTGTTATTGAGCTGAGCCTTAACCACATGGATAGGTTGTTTATAGAAACCCATGTTCCGGTGTATTTGCTGCAGTCTGAATTGAGGTATAACGAATTGCCCTTTGTTTGGAAAATAATATCCCGAATTTTTTATCCCAAAAGCCAATTGGGTGATGGATTGGTTCCATATCAGGATATCCGAAAACACAACATTATTGAAATTCCTTCAAGGAGTATTGCTGATCAGCCATTTACCCACACCAGCCCAATCGCAATAACCAAAATGGGGCGTCTCAGCAAAACGGATTTAAACAAAGTATGGGAAAACCTTATAAACACCGTTGTGTTAAAAAGCAATCAATAGTTGCTTGCTTATAACTAATTCGCAACTCTTTGAACTACGGTTGAAGCCTTAGATTTTTGCCATCTCACACTTGCGATTTTACAAGTAAATAACATGGACCATTAAAAATTCAACATGAAAGAATTTCTGAATGCTTATCCCACGCCAATTGCTTCAATAATCAGCAAGTACTACAAGCTACCTGTTGATAAACTATATGACAGGCACTCAGTTTTATGTGACCTTTATGAATCTACGGTGAAACTTATATCCATTATTTCCATCAAGGAGGGGTTAATTATCGATAAATTTATCAAACAGCGATTTCCGAAGGGAATGGACTTCCTTAAACATCCTGCGTTGGGTCATTGGGTTTCCATCATTCGGGCCTTTTGCGAGGATAATCATGAGTATCCCGCTTCTTTTTTAAAAGAAATTCGCGACTGGTATAAATCACAGAAACCCTCCAATGAATTATTGCAGTCTTTTAAAATGCTGCCAGAGATTACTTTTCCAAAAGGGAAGCCTGCCGTGGAAGGGATCATTGACTGCCTTGTAACTTATCGTAACAAAGTATGGAAAGGCCATGGAGCCGTTATTGTAAATGAAAGAAGCTTATTGGACCGGGTTGAAGCCCTGGAGAAAATAATCCACTTCATTTTGCAGGAAGCAACATTCCTCCGCGAATTGAATCTGTTTTATACTTCTGAGGTTAAAAAAACCGGGGATAATGGCTTTGAAGCATCTGCGACTTCCCTCAAGGGAATTGATGGGTCATCTGCAAATTATGTTTTTGACTCACCGGATCCTTATGAAATATATGCAGCGTATTCATCTGAAAGATCTTTGTCCAAAACGCCTGTCAAACTCAGCCCCTTGTTGGAGTATCAAAGAAACAACAAAGATGAGTTGCAGATTTACTATTTTAATGATGCAAAGAAATCCAAACTTGAATATTTGTGTTACTATGATGGCTCATTTTATTACCATAAGGAGATTAACAAGGAACTAGAAGAGGTCTTTGACATTCGTCTTGAAAAAGGATATGACACGGAAGCTCATTTTATAAGCACTTTACCGGAAGACGAACGAAAGCAAAAAAGCAATTATTTTTTGGAAAAAGGCATAGAACTGCACAAGAAAGGTAATTATGAAGGTGCTATAATTGCTTTTGAAGATGCCTTGGAGTGGCATAGAAATGCAGATGCCATTATCCTGATGTGCAAATCGATGCTCGCTAATGATGAGGATAAGACTTACGTGCTTAACATTCTTGAAAATGCCTTCGAAATGGATCCAGGCAATGCAAAGGCCAAGGAATTAAAGGAGCGCATTGAGTCTGGCAAGCACATTGAGGAAGAATCAGAAGAATATTTAAGTTATTTCGATGCTATCCTTCCCGATCAGTGGAGAAAATTTTCTATGATCTCATATGCAGTAATACTCTTAGTTTTATTCGGGGCCAGCGCATCAATACTTATAATATCAGATCCAGCCAATACATTAACGCATGCAGTTTTCTCTGTTTTATGCCTGGCGCAATCAATCATCCTATATATTGGCTTAACAGCAGCAAAAAAGAACTT
>PUMT01000099.1 GCA_003551495.1 Bacteroidota bacterium | reverse complement strand
GTCTCGTCCGGACCGCCAACTACACAGCAAACCCCCTGATATTCAGGGGGTTTTTGTAGTTATTGGGTTTGGATTGGCAACTAAAACAGCACCAGGTAAAAATCAAATCTCTAAAGTTCAACTATCAATCCAGGAATATTGACCTGTACTTGTGCTCAATTTCTTTAATCTCTGAATCGGAAAGTGCTTCAAATTCTTTTGTCCTTGCCCTTTTTGATAAATTACCCCTGGTTTTTTCGAGAAACCTTATTAGTAATGCTACCCGGTTATCAGGCATTTCAAATTTGTCATCAAGCCAGGCTTTCATATAATCATAATTTCTAAGATAATTTACCTCCTGGGGAATGATGGTGTCAATAGTTGATTCGATACATTCAAAGATGAACTCAGCATGATTTGTTGCATCAAAATATCTATAATAATCAATAGTCTCATTCTGAACATCAACATTATTTTCCGGGCTTATCTTCCACTTAATAAAATCAAGCAGGGGTTGAGAATAAGATTCAAGTACCTGCCGATAATCATCGATCCTGTCCAAAATTGCTGAGGAAACAGGGAATATTATTCCTTGTGGTGTGAATTTCATTCTTGCCAAAACATGATTAATCAGATACCGGTGAATTCTGCCGTTACCATCTTCAAATGGATGAATAAATACAAATCCAAAAGCAATTTTTGTAGCACTCAGTACAGGATGAAACTTAATTTGTTCCAATAATTTATTGGCTTTTAACAATCCATCCATCAATGAATTTAAATCTTGCCATCGTGCCGATATATGCACCGGAATTGGTTCTCCTGTAGTTCGATCATGGTCGCCAACGAATCCACCCTTCTTTCTATACCCCATATCTATAAAACGGTTGTTTTCTATCACTATGTGTTGCAGCCGGATCAATTCATCTTTTGATAATGGTTTGCTGCCTGCCTGTCCAATAGCTTTACCCCACCTCAATGCTCTGTTCTGAGTAGGTTTTTCGCCTTCTATTGTAAAGGAAGCTTTTGAATCTTTCAGCAAAAGAAATGCAGAAGTCCGTAGTAAAATATCTTTATGAACCCCACTAATTACTTTAGTTGTCTTTTCCGATAGGTTTTTTATAATGAACTCATCCAATTTATTCGTCCTGCGTATTAACGGGCAGAAGTTAATCGTGCCAGGCAGGTTATTACGAATTCTATGTCTTGATGAATTAATACTGACATTGCTTGTATATTGTAACTTCTCATCCAGAAGTGGAACAAAATTTTTAAACGTAAGATCACCAATAGGTAGTTTATTCTGCATTAGCCACTCATATAAGAACCAGATCTTTCGTATATATTTTCCTGAATATTCGGACATAATGATCTTTATAACTTCTGATTGATCCAGTTTTTCAAATAGCTTCTTAAAAAACAAAAGGTTAACACCTTCGTATTTTAGTGCGAAGACTAATTGTCCGGTTAATGTATCCGGAGGTTTATATTTCGGACCAAAAACTATCCACCCTGGTTTTTGATAGTTCTTGTTCTTCTTAATTATCAGAGCCAGGATGTCAGGAACCGGTACTTCTAACCGGTAGTATTGAATAACTGCACCATAACCGGTTATAAAACCGGCCTCAGGAGCAGTCCTTCCATGAAAATGGAGTATTTCTTTTGAAAAAGGGGTGTTTTCCATGATATATTATGAAATACAGGTATGGTAAAATTATGAAAAATAGGTAGAAATCATAAAAATCAGGTATAAAAACTAATGTATTATGAAAAACAGGTACTATTTGAGGGCAGACGATGGCTTATTCAACAATGGTTACATTTTAAACCGGTTTGCTGGCAAGGAATGACTCTTCGGATCTCGTCCAGAACGGCACCTACACAATAACCCCCTAGAATATCTGGGGGTTATTGTGTAGGTGCCGGTAGCTCTCGCTAGTTGTTTGAGTGAAAATGCTTGTTGTGATTACACTAATGAGTTGAATTTATTAAACAATGCAGTTGTAAAAGTTGTTTTTAGATAGCAGGCCTGCAACTTGATGTTTGAATAGTTGTAAAAATGAGGCGAATATTTGGGAAATCTTAATTACAATATTAAAATCAGCAAATTATGAAAAAACTAACCGGGAAAAAAATTGCAATACTGGCTACCAGCGGTTTTGAAGAATCAGAATTGTTTGAGCCAAAAATATCTCTTGAAAAGAGTGGTGCAGAGGTTACGGTTATTGCACCTGACATGGGGAAAATAAAAGCCTGGAAGCACGGTAACTGGAGTGGGGATATCAATGTTGACATTACCATTGATGATGCAATGGAAAAGGAGTATGATTGCCTTCTACTGCCTGGAGGGGTAATAAATCCTGATAAGCTGAGACGAAGCAGTAAGGCGGTTGATTTTGTACGCCGGTTTTTCCAAAAGAATAAACTTGTAGCTGCAATATGTCACGGTCCGCAACTCTTAATTGATGCTGAAGTGGTTAAAGGTCGCACCATGACATCTTTCAGTGCCATAAAAAAGGATATTCAAAATGCCGGGGCTAACTGGATTGATTCGGAGGTGGTAGTTGATGATAATTTAATAACATCAAGGAAACCCTCAGATCTGGAAGCGTTTAACAATAAGATCATTGAAAAGCTGTCTTCCTGAACTCTTTGCTGGCGAAACATCCCCGGGTTTAAGTAATTGTGCCTATAAATAAAATATTCGGGTAATGGTAAACCCGAAAAATATATCGCCATCCAACCACGATCCAGTTGTATTCACAAGGTAAGCTTTATCAAAAATTCCCTGGGTATTTGAAAAGAAAAGCTGAAAAACATGACCCCCGGTTTCAATATCGAATCCCAGGGAGAGGGGGTTGGTGTTATCAACTCCTGAATCAACCATTTCTAATATATACTCCATATTCAAATGTGTCATAGGTGTTAGCCTTATGCGTGTTGCAAATCCCATGAACAGGTTATTTGCCGGGCCCTGAATCTCAGTGAGATAATTGCTTCGGAGGAATACCGGATTGAGTTGCAGGGATATATTTTCAGAGAATTTCCTGCTTAGCATTAAACTCTGCACCAGGCTCAGTCTCCCGCTGAAATTATCCTTTTCAGGGGGATAGAAATCACGAATAGTTGCCTGTGATGCGGAAATGTAATAGGTGAGACTTACGGGGGAATCTGTCCTTGCTTCCTGTGTTACTATCCTGAATTTCAGATATGCATCATAGGTTTTTTCAAATGTGCTTCTTCCCACACCTGCTCCAAGCCAGGAATTAATACCATAGTCAAATCCAAGTCTTATTGTTGCAAGATCGAGGCCGAACATTTCGTATATACCGGAACGGACGTTGCCAAATCTGTGTCCTATGTTGAAAATCAACTCACCCTGATAAGGGATTTCTACAGAAGGCATATTAACGATTTTTGTGCTCCGGAAGGTCTTGATTGCCAGTGATTGATTATCATCCCAATCACCCAGCTGATCAAAAGGATCATCTTTGGTTTGAGCATTCAGAGAAGAGAAGAAGAGCAAAAAGATAAGTAAACAATTTGTTCTCATGTTATTTTATTTGACAGGTTCAAGCCTCATGTTGACTGTAACTTCAACTATTTCAGCTATATTACGAATTAAAATTCTTGGTATAGTTATATCATAGTCCGCCACTCTTACCGGGAAAGTGGCATTACAAATCAAGTAAGGGCCTGATCTTTGCAGACTTCCAGTGATTTCTACCTCCCTTGTAACACCATGAATTGTAAGTGATCCTTTAACAGTTACTTCTTCCGGCAACTCTTCGCTCCAGAATTTATCTAAGTCCTCTATGATACCCGTAAATCTTGATTCCGGATATATATGCGACTCCATAAACCTTTCATTGAAATGTTTTTGCATGAGGGCAATCCTGAACCTGAAATCCTCAATGCGTAACCTGACAATAATCTCCCCGGTTTCTGAATTAAGCATTGCCTGGACTCTGTTGTTTACAGCCGTTATATCTTCAAGTGGGGCGAATGAATAAAAGGAGATTGTTCCTTCCCTGGTTATGTAGGAGGTTTGCGATAAGCCTTCAATTGAAAACAGGAAGGCAGAAAATAATATGACAATAATGCGGGTCATTAGTGACTATTATATTATTATGGAACAAGCTTGTTATCGGATTTGTTCAACCTGGTTATCAGGTTATTTTGAAAGTAATATTTATTTTATGCCACAACCGAACAAAATATATGGATATATGTAGTAGTATATAAATAAAATGTAAAACACTGATTAAAATTTCAGGAAAATTATAAGTGCGGTTTAGTGAAACTTGCATTTCAATTAATTCTTAAAATATAGAATATAAAGATACCGCCATAACAGATTATCGTAATAATGAAAAGGAATTGTGTGAAGAGTTTTATTAACTATTTATTCAATTAAACTGTTAGAAATCATGAAAACTATATTATTTATTTCTGCAATTTTTATGCTGTTTTCTTTCGGGTGCACTGATGATAACGACCATGAAAGGCCAGACAATGAAGTAGGTATGACTGCTTCTACTTTTCAGCCTGCCAGCCTGACTGTTTCTGCGGGAACCACTGTTCGCTGGATAAACGATAGCTCAGTAGCCCACACTGTTACCAGCAATGATGGGTTGTTTGATGAAACACTTCAACCAGGGCAGGATTTCAGTTACACTTTTGATGACACAGGCAGTTATAACTATGTTTGCACTCTTCATCCCGGAATGAACGGGGTTATTATAGTGGAATAAAAACCATTATGATATTGCTCCCTTAAAGTTGATAGTAAGTTAAGCAAAAAATCTTAACCTATTGTCCATTCTATTGTTGCAAGTCCATTATGTTTCACAAAAAGCTAAAAGGGCAGTCGTTTCAAGTCAACATTGCCGCCGGACAAAATGACGCCAATTTTTTTATTTTTCAGTTCCTTTCTTTTTTTGGTAACTGCTGCCATAGCAACTGCCGAGGAAGGTTCAATAATTATTTTCATTCTTTCCCATATAAGCTGCATGGCTTTTATAATTTCCTCCTCTGTTACGGTTACTATTTCATCGGCGTATTGTCGGATAATTTTAAATGTCAGGTCGCCCAGCGGCATTAGCAGTCCATCTGCAATCGTATTTGGCGGGACGGGAGGCTGAAGTTTCCCGGTTACAAAAGACCGGTATGAATTGTCGGCATTTTCAGGGCATCCGCCAATTATCCTGATCCCGGGCTTTGCATGTTTTGCCCATATTGAAATGCCGCTGAGAAGTCCTCCGCCCCCAACACAGGTAAGCATAACATCAAGGTCTCCCGCCTGGTCTAGCAACTCCCTGGCTACAGTTCCATGACCGGAGATTATATAGAAGTCATTGTAAGAAGGTATTAAAGTAGCTCCCGTTTCTTCTATGATATTACGGCATGTTTCTTCCCTTGACTCTACGGTGGGCTCGCAAAACCTTATCTCTGCCCCATAGCCGGCCACAATTCTTTTCTTCATCTCCGGGGCAGTCCGGGGCATCGCCACGTATGCCTTTATACCTCTTTTTTTGGCAGTCAGGCTCAATGCGGCAGCATGGTTTCCGGATGAATGGGTTGCCACACCTCTTTTAGCTTTTTCCCCTGTCAGGGAAAACACAGCGTTGGTTGCACCCCGTGCTTTAAAAGCCCCGCCTTTCTGAAAATTCTCGCACTTGAAATAGAGTTCTGCCCCGGTCATGCCGTTTATAGTGGAACATGTCAGTACCGGAGTGCGGTGGATATAGGGTCTGATTCTTTCATGTGCAGACTCAATATCTTTGAATGTAGGTATTTTCATTGTTTTTATTTTTTACTTATCTTGCTTTACCGTTCCAGCGCGGATTTGCAACTCCTGTAAAAACCCCATTCCTTTTATTCAGCCAAATGCCGTGAATTCTTCCGAAATATCCCCGGCAGCTCCAAACACATAAAGATCATTGTTGTCTGAGGCAATGAGTTGCGACATTGATGTAGTTGCAAGGGTTCCCGGAGGTAGTGACCCAAGGTATCCCATGGTTGCAGCGTACAGGAACCCCAACTCTTCCGAAGCAACAGCGGAGCCCATTGAAGGGCCGATTGACTGGTTGATTGATACAATCCACCCTTCCCTGTCTGCTGTTGATAAATGTGTAGTATAATCCATACCTGCATTAACTTCTATTATGTTCTCATCTTCAATGACGGGTATTTCAGGTACCTTTATTTCAACTGCCCTCTCTTTTGCCCACTCTTTTGACACAATAAGGCTGGCGTCCTTTCTTCTGT
>PUMT01000034.1 GCA_003551495.1 Bacteroidota bacterium | reverse complement strand
ATTGAGGTCGGTCAGCCTTCTTATGTCATTCAGCTCGCTGTCAGCCACATAATAATCCCCCGGGAGATCGCCGTCAGACATCTGGTAAATAAACCTGTCGCCTTCTTCAGTGAGCCGCCATTGTGAATAAAGGTTCCCGTCAACCAGGAGCTGTGTCATCTCCTGCTTTTCCAAATCATACTTTACAAGTCCCCTTTCCCACCTGTCCCTCGCAGACCAGGTGAGATAAAGGAACCTTCCGTCAGGGCTCCAGTCAGTTATCCCCAGGGCGGGCGCCTCGTCACGGTCTTCCGGGAAACGGTAAACATTCTCCAGCTCCCCGGTTTCAGCATCTGCAAGCCAGTAGACCCCCTGTGATGTGGCAAGTATCATTGTACCGTCAGGGCTCCACCTGTTGATCCTCAGTTCCAGCTTTGCGGTGTCACTATCAGTGATCTCCACGGTGTCGCGCGTCAGTGCCCGGGGCTCATCCTCATGAAGTGAGCGCAAAAATATTTTTGCCGAATCAAACCAGGCATAAACATCGTTGTCGGGGTTCCAGCTGACATTAACCCTTTCGCTGCTTCTTTCGATCAGGGACTCCGGCTCCCCCGGTTCAGCCATCCTGATATACTGCATCTCATATTCAGCACCGGGCGTGTTGTCATAGGATGTCTTTAACGGGTATGTTGAAATAAATGACATCAGTTGACCGTCTTCAGAGAGGCGGATGCCGCTGTACCTGTTTTCTTCCAGCAGCCATGACACCTCCCTGTTGCCAACATCAACCTTTCCAACCATCGAAAGGGAAGAATGATTGCCTATCTCATCCCACTTCAGAAAAGGCCTGCTTGAATCATAAACTGTTATTGGGCCGGCCGTTGCCTCTGTAAACATTGAGTCACCCTTTTCCTGCCAGCCGTGTTCGCGGAAGGAAAGAAGAATGCCTTCACTGTCAGGTGTCCACGTCAATATTGAGTTTGAGGCTATCTCCCTGTCTGTTTTAAGGTTAAGCCTCCTGACCCTTTTACGGGCAACATCGTAAATGTTGAGGTGAAACTTTTCATTCTCGTATCTGAGGAATGCCAGACTGTTGCCGTCAGGCGACCAGCTGATGCCGCGAAACACTCCCGGTTCTTCAATTACAGGGGTTTCTGCTCCGGTAACGGTGTTCATCAGCACAAGCCTTGCGGTGGATGGCCTGACATAAGAGGGGTCCCTGTACCTCATATGGTCAACATCAAACCTGTCACGCCTGGTTGAATAAAGTCCGGCAATCATATTTCCGTCATCTGTAATATCCTGGATGGAAAATGAAAGGACATTGACTGCATCTTCAGGTGTAAAGGGTGTTTTCTGTGCAGAAAGTGCCAGTGTCATGGCAGCAAAAAGAGCTGATAAAAGTATTTTTTTCATGTTGGGTTATTTAATAATCAGTTAGTTATAGTCCAAAATATTTTTTCGGAATTATTATAGAAAGAGATGCTTGAAGTTCTGTACATGATATTCCGGTCAGGGTGGTTCTTAATTGTCAAAAAGGGGTTAGGTGATAAAAATGATAATCCGGCCTGGGGGGTCTGATTTTTCAAAAAAGGTATAAGTGCTGAAAATGATAATCCGGTCAGAGGGACCTTAATTGTCAAAAAGGGGTTAGGTGTTGAAAATGACAATCCGGTCAGAGGGATCTTAATTGTTAAAAAGGGGTTAAGTGATGAAAATGATAATCCGGCCTGGGGGATATGATTTTCCAAAACGGGTTTAAATTCTGTACATGATATTCCGCCCAGAGCTATCTGATTTTTCAAAACAGGGATAATGGAATTAAATGAACTTGTAATGGGTATTTCAGATGCCGGATATGACATAGGTGAAATTGGTTTGATGGGGAAAGGATTCGAAATAAAAATATAAAAAAATTGTCACAATTAGCAGGTTTTCTGATAAAAGTTGTTTTACGGCATGGATAACCTGATAACAGGGAAAACCACAGTTGATGCGAAAGTTTTGAAAAGTCTGTTTTTATAAGTTATTTTTATTTATATTGCATCTGAAACGAAGGGGGTTTTTAATAAAACCTTGATGTTAGTTAACTGTTTCTACAATTAATTAACCTTTTTGAGATGAAGCAAAAAATTAACCTTGAGTTTACACTCAATACTTCTCCTGCAGTTTTGTATAAACGTCTCAGCACGCCTTCAGGCCTTTCTGAGTGGTTTGCCGATGATGTTAACCTGCATGGGAATGTCTATACCTTTATTTGGGATGGTGCCCAGGAACAGGCCGAAATGATAGGGAACAAGGAAAATATATTTGTAAGGTACCGCTGGCTGGAAGCTGAGGGTGAAGAAAATTATTTTGAATTCAGGATAAGCAAGCATGAGCTGACAGGCGATGTAGCCCTTGAAATAATAGATTTTGCTGAAGAAGAAGATGCAGCTGACTCCGAAGAGCTATGGAACTCACAGGTGTCAAAGCTAAAACATGTTATGGGACTTTGACCATATTCCTCCGGGTTAAATAATATACCACCGCTTTAAGCGTTTTTTTATAGCGTTTAATAAAAAAAAACAGATTTTTCAAAGTGAAAAAGTTGCATCTTTTTGTGATTAAGTCCTATGTGGGACCTATGGTTGCCACATTTTTCATATCCCTTTTCCTGCTGCTGATGCAATTTTTGTGGAAATATATTGACGACCTGGTGGGGAAGGGGCTGGAGCCGTTAATTATTGCAGAATTGCTTGTTTATACAACCGCCGGACTCGTACCTATGGCATTGCCCCTGGCAATTCTTCTTGCTTCAATTATGACCTTCGGAAATATGGGAGAGTATTCCGAACTCACTGCAATGAAGTCGGCCGGCATACCCCTGCAAAGAATAATGATGCCACTTATAATTTTGACACTGACTGTCAGTGTGGCCGCTTTTTTCTTCTCAAACAGGGTTTTACCATATACCAACCTCAAGTTCCGCTCCCTTCTTTACGATGTTCAGCAGAAAAGACCTGAAATGCAGATTCGAGAGGGTGTTTTCTACAACGATATTGACGGGTACAGTATAAAAATATCAGGGAGGGACTACCGCACAAATATGCTGTATGATGTAATGATATACGACCACACTTCTGACGAAGGGAACAAGAATGTGACAGTAGCCGATTCCGGACTGATGCACATGACAGAAGACAAGTCCTATCTTGTTACAACCCTCTACAACGGATACAACTACCTTGAGATGCAGGACAGGGAAAGGGGGCCTGACCGGACATTCCCCCACCGGCTTGACAGGTTTGAAAAGCAGGTAGTAATAATTGAACTGAGCGGTTTTGCGCTTGAAAGAACTGATGAAGACCTCTTCCGGCACAATTTCCAGATGATGAACCTGAACCAGCTAACGCACCACAGGGATTCACTCTACAACCTTATTTCACGCCAGGCGGACAATTATATAACCCGTGTCCGCCGTACCAACATTTTCAGAAATGAATCAGGATATTCAGGCAATACCGATTCAGCAAAACATGCAATGCGCACACCGTATGATATACTTGCACTTGAAGAAAATATTCCCGGCTCAGGTAAGCTGAATGCCTATGAACATGCAATAACCCAGGCAAGAAGTGTCCGCAACCAGATCAACTCCAGCAGGACCAACCTTGAATGGCAGATAAGGCACATGAGACGTCATGAGATGGAATGGCACAGAAAATTCACTCTCTCTTTTGCATGCTTCATATTCTTTTTCATTGGCGCACCGCTCGGGGCAATTATCCGGAAAGGCGGACTCGGAATGCCGGTCGTGGTATCCGTTTTGTTTTTTGTCTTCTATTACGTTATTGATGTTTCAGCGCAGAAGTTTATCAGGGAAAACGTCATTCTTGCTTTTCCGGGAATGTGGATATCAAGCCTGATACTCCTGCCTATAGGGATCTTCCTTACCTACAAGGCAACACACGATTCTGCCATTATGAACATTGATACTTACATCAATGCGGTTAAAAAGGTGTTAAGGTTGTCCAGAAACAACAACCATACTGAACCAAGTATAGTTGACCCCCGGGATGAGATCAACCCTTCTGGCCACTAGAACAGTCCGGCAGCCGTAACCGGGGAATGACAACACCCTGATTTCAATATTTATAATTAAAACAAGGAAAATCAAAATACAAATTATAATTTTGCATTTTGATCAGGGACAGATTTTAAAATAAACTTTTGCCCCCGGGCCTGGTTTGTTTTATTTTAAGAAAGGAGCCAATTCAAATGTCAGAAAATAAAAAGAAAGAAATAAACAGGAAACTCGATTCGATTGAGGATGCCATAGAAGATATACGTAATGGTAAGATAGTAATAGTCGTTGACGACGAAGACCGCGAGAATGAAGGTGACTTCATTGCAGCAGCGGAGCTGACAACCGACAATATTGTGAACTTCATGGCAACGCATGGGAGGGGACTAATTTGTGCATCACTTCCGGAAGAGCGATGCGAAGAACTTGATCTGGAGCTAATGGTGGGCAGGAATACTTCAATGCACGAGACCCCTTTTACCGTTTCTGTCGATCTTATCGGCAAAGGGTGTTCAACGGGGATATCAGCATCCGACAGGGCAAAGACCATCAGGGCGCTAGTAGATCCGGGTACCAGACCGGAAGACCTGGCAAGGCCGGGACATATATTCCCGCTTAAGGCAAGATCTAAAGGAGTTTTACGGAGGGCTGGACATACTGAAGCAGCGGTTGACCTCTCAAGGCTGGCAGGGTTAAAGCCGGGAGGAGTGCTTGTTGAGATAATGAACCCCGACGGGACAATGGCAAGGCTGCCGGAGCTTTTCAAGATAGCAGACAAATTCGGGCTTAAGATAATATCGATAGAGAAACTTATTTCCTACAGGCTGAAGTACGAAAGTATCGTTGAAAAAGGAGTTGAAGTCAAACTGCCAACCAAATTCGGGAGTTTTCACCTTATACCTTTCAGGCAGGCATCGAATGGACAGGAGCATGTAGCGCTGATAAAAGGTAAATGGACAAGAGATGAACCTGTCTTTGTGCGTGTCCATTCATCCTGTGTTACAGGAGATATCTTCGGATCAATGCGATGCGATTGCGGATCACAGCTTGATGAAGCTATGAAGTTAATAAACGAGGAGGGTAAAGGTGTTATAGTTTATCTTAACCAGGAAGGCAGGGGTATTGGCCTTTTCAACAAAATGGCCGCCTATAAGCTACAGGAACAGGGAGCAGATACAGTAGAGGCAAACCTTGAACTGGGATTTAACGAGGATGAACGTGATTTCGGGGTGGGAGCCAATATATTGCACCAGCTTGGAATAGGCAGGATCAAACTGATAGCTAACAACCCATTCAAGAGGAAGGGACTGGAAGGTTACGGAATCAAGATAGTCGAAACGATACACCTTAGTGTAAAGGTGAACAGGCATAATTACGATTACCTTATGGCAAAGCGCGACAAGATGGGCCACTTTCTCGACCTGGTGCCGCCTGAAGAGGCCGAAGGCAACATTGAGGAGACGAAGGGAAAAGATGAAGAGGGATAAGGCAGTATCGAAGAGGTGAAGGGAATTAATGAAGGGACAGAAGTCAGTATTAATGAGGTCAATGGCAAAAATGAAGAGGCATAAGGCAGCATTGATGAGCCAAAGGGCAAAAATGCAGCGGCAAAAAGCAACATTGAAGATACTTCTGTCAGTAAGGAAATGAAGGATAAAGAAAATAAAAGTGAATAACAATACCGCAAAAGGTAAGGATTTTTCCGGTAAAGCCATCCAAATGTTCCGTGAAGGATTCAATTGCGCACAGTCCATTCTGACCTCTTTTGCACCTTTTATAAAACTGAACGAACATGACGCCCTGAGGACTTCCTCGGCATTTGGGGGTGGTATGGGAAGACAACAGGAGATATGCGGGGTTTTGACCGGTGCCTATATGGTGATAGGCTGCCTTTACGGAAAGACAACTGCTGATGACGATGAAGCAAATGAGCGGACTATAGAGCTGGTAAAGGATATTACCGGCCGTTTTGCCGCCTTACACGGGAACACTCACTGCCGGATGCTTATCGGCGCCGACCTGAACACCCCGGAAGGAAGGGAGCATATTGAGATGAATGACCTTTTTTCAAAAAGGTGTGAACTCTACATTGAAACTGTCTGCCACCTGCTGAAGGAAATAACCGTTTCTGTACCCTTTAAGGGAAACAGTAAAGACAATGATAAAAGATAGAAAACCCCGCATAGTTTTTATGGGAACTCCCGGTTTTGCCGTCCCTTCGCTGGAAATGCTTGCCGGGAAAGATTATTCCAT
>PUMT01000087.1 GCA_003551495.1 Bacteroidota bacterium | reverse complement strand
CGATCACTTTGAAATAAGAGATAGGATACTTCAAAGCGTTGATCCGGTTTCCGGCTGGGAAGATATGCTGATAACAGGCGGCAAGCTCGACGCCGCGGCCGCTATGGTGACGGATGTCGAAATCATGCCGGATATCCCGCTGATGGATAACCTCATCGTCGTGAGCGGGACCCATGACAGCTTCTCCATCCACACCGGGCATGGGGACGGAATGTTCTCCAGTTTTGCCGGCAGAAATGATTTTGTCGACCCCGACCTCCCGCCCGTCCTGCGCAGCGATGCCTGGGGGTATGTGCACAGGATAACCGGGTCAAGCTCGGGCGGGCTGCGTATCCATGCGGAAGTCAACGACGTGTGGAACATTAGAGTTACCGGCGACGCCGGATTCGGCACGACGGATATCATCGATCTGCCGACCGTGAACGAGGTTTATGTCCAGGTCGAGGGCGAGATGGCGTGGAACCCGAACTATCGGGGCGATTTCGAGCGCGATGAACGCGGCTATCCCGTTTATAACCGTGTTCTGATCGGACAGCAGAGGGACGGGATGCATGAGGGTGTGGCCGATGGACTGCGCGACGCCGACGGTAAACCAACCGCTATCCATTGGACAATGCCGACCTACCAGGTACTGGTCGCCCGTGAGTTCTCCATCCTGCCGGGCTGGTATAACCTCCACTTCTTTAATGAAGGGGACCTGACCAATGCGAAAAACGCCGCCGGGCACGAGGTTGTTGAGACTTACGATGAAGACGGACAGCGTATAGAGTTCATCGAGTATGTTGCTCAAGGCGGGATTTCAACCGCCCAGCACTATTATTATCGCGGACTGATCGACCATATAATATTTAAGACCGGGGACGAAGTCGCCGTCCAGGTGACTACCCGTGTCGACGTGCCCTATGAGTGGTATCCCGAATGGAAGCCGGAAGGGACCGATCCCGACGGCGAGTTTGGTTACAGGGGCGCGATTATCGCTCAGGGTGCCGACCTCTTGACAGTTGTGGCCGATTATCACGTACGTGAGATACGGGCCACAAACGGCCACGATATTTTGGGTAGTCGCTTCGGACTCAATATACCTGTCGACGGTGTGTACTGGAACCCGGCCGTGCCCGAATTGAGAGACGGATACCTGGCCCTGGAAGACGAGGTTCATAACTATGATTGGTCGGGGATCACCGGACAGCCCCAGCCGACCGCCGCCGTCCAGCGCCGTGGACACCTCGGCGAATTGAAGACAAAAGGCGGAGGAAACCTGGGCGGTGATGTCGTCGCACTCGCCGGCGCCCATATTCTGGACATCCATATTCAAGGTGACGCCGTGAGGGGCGATTCGGCGCTTGTGGGTATCGATATCGTCAGCGGTGGACGTATTGAAAATGTGCTCATAGAGGGCGAAGGCAACATCAATATATATGCCGACGGTTCTGTCGGTACGATAGAAATCCAGGAAGGAAATATCGGGAAAGTTATCGGCTCGTCCTATGGCGTATCAACGCGCCTGATAGCCGGTGGAACAATAGGTATCATCGAACTGGAGGAAACCGGCGATCCGGTCGTGGACTGGGCTGATGCCCAACCGGAAAGTCCCTCCGCCGGCGACAGGTTTATTGTTGGTGATCAGTGGGACGATGAGGATGCCGTACCCGGCTATATCGCCGAGTATGATGAAGGCTGGACATTTAATGCGCCTGACGCTGACGGGGAGGTATTGCTGCAGGTTGACGGCGAAATGTATTTCGCCTTCGACGGTGTTAGCTGGAGCGCTGAACGCCGATATGTGCCTGTGGAGATTACCCGCGGAAGTTGGTCCGCAGGAAGCCTGCTCAGCGCGGGTGCGGGCAGCGAGGTGTTCATGCATGTGGCCGGCGGCTTTGCCGGCGGAACCGTCGTGCTCGGGGGACCCTTGAGCGATACAGGGCTGACCTATAACCTGAAAAATTATCGGCGCAAAGGAGTCGCCCGCTACTTCTATGTCTCCACCGACTACGCCCAAAGCAGCAGAACCGACCGCAACCCCGCCTTTGTCGAAGCCCGGCTCGCGACCGAAACGCTCATGGCGGTTACTGACGATAACGGTAACCTGCATCTGTTCAAAGAAGACGGCGGCCTCTATCAGGTTATCGATGCTCTCACTGCTCCCTCACATCATGTCTTTGGAGACCTGAACCGCAGCGGTTTCCTGGACCTGGCGGTTGTGGATGAAGACGACGATTCGCTCCATGTGTTCTTCTGGAATCCGGAAAGCGCATCTTACGAGCCGGCCGGACACTATGCCCGGCCTACGGACGAAGCTACGGGTGATTACCTCGTTCACAACATAACGTCCATAACTCTCGGCGATCTGACCGGACGGCGCGGGCTCGAAATCGCTGTAACGGCTGAATGCGCATTGACTGACGCCGGAAAGGTCTGGGTGCTGATGAACGACGGTGTCGGCGGGTTTGCCTCTGATATAGGCGGAAGCCCCCCTTATGAACTCCTGAGCGTCGGGCAGGAACCCGTTGATATCGCCCTGGCGGATGTTAATGCCTCCGGCTCTCTCGATATAATCACCGCCAATAAAGGTTCCGATGACGTAACCGTGCTCTATAACGATTCGACCGGCAGGAATTATGCACGGCGTGATTTCGATATCGGCGCTGAAGACCCCATCGCCCTGGCTATAGGTGATCTGGACGGAAGCGGGCTTGTGGATATCGTTACTGCTAACGAAGGAACTTCAGATGTCAGTGTGCTCCTTAACGATGGACGCGGCAGATATCCCGAGGCGATGATCTTCGGTCTCGGAGACATCGGCAATGCCGTCCCCGCAGGACTGGAGCTGTCAGATATCAGCGGAAAAGATGGATATGATATTGTGGTGTCCGCTTCCGACGGCGCGGCCGACCATTATGTATCGGTTCTGCGCAATGATCGCTTTGCTAACTTCACGCCTCAGAATCCGCTGGAACTGGACGGCGAACCTTACTCAATAGCCGTGGGCGATTACAATGCTAACGGTGCCATGGATATTTTCGTCGCCTTAAGCGGCGGTGTAGAGGTTTATCTCAACGACGGCGAGGGACAGTTCTCCATACACAGCCTCTTCAGAGATATTGTATACGACGGCGGGGGCGTGCTCGGTGCAGCGAGCAATCTTACGTTCCTGCCGCAGATAGACCAGCTCGACCTGACTTTTGTTACCGCCCAGGGCGTTATGACCGAAATGTTCGTCGATGAAAGTGAACCGGACATGTATGAAGCATTCGGCGGCCCGCCTCTTTCGGGTGAACAAACCGTATTAAGAGAATTGCAGTTAGTTACCCGCGAACCGGTTTATGCGATCGCTATAAACTCCAAGCCCGAGTTCGCCTCGCCGGTGCGGCTCACTAAATTGGAAGTTGGCGTGGAACGTATCTTCCTCGCCGCACGCTCAATAGAGTCCGTGGCTGCAGAGACCAGTGAAGGATGGGTTTTCGACGTGGAACTTATACTGCCCCAGAACGTGCAAGACGTGCCGGCTGATGCCGAGTTCCTGCTTGAAGGTGATTACCTCTTCAGCTCAAATTACGATTATATTACCGAAACATGGGAAGACGGCTATGGCTATAACGAAATGTGGTACCGTACACAGAATGAGGCCGGACAATCGACGGTGCGGCGTGTTCCTATAAGCGTCAGTTCGCCTGTTAAAGAGGGTGCGGCGCTGCGCGTGAGCGCGAGCTTTGGTGAATTTATTGAAAGAGAAGATTATCGCGGCTGGGGCCACCTGCTCGAACTCGAGCTCGATGATGAATCGGAGGATGATGTCGAACCGCCGACCTTCTCGCTGGCGGGAACGGACTTCTCGGCGACTCATGTCACTTCGGATATGGACCTCGGCGGTGTGCATTCAATCGTGGGGCCGGGTATGTGGGGCGGTTTGGGCGGGTTGACCATCAATAATGACTTTACCGGCAAAACGACGGTCGCCCCCGGGAGTGAAATCGGACCGGTCGATATTACCGTAAGCTGGGTCAAAGGTATTAAAGATATTGACGGTGGCCACAATTACCGCTTCCGAAGCGATGTCGAGGTGGGCGGTAATGTACTGTTCCCGCTCATCGCTCTGGA
Source organism: Bacteroidota bacterium (assembly GCA_003551495.1). GTDB lineage: Bacteria > Bacteroidota > Bacteroidia > Bacteroidales > PUMT01 > PUMT01. The sequence continues at coordinate 2,201 of PUMT01000087.1, read as the reverse complement.
ATTCGGCGGCGATGTGAGTGTCGGTGGATTGAGCGGTGACGGACGTATCGAAGCGCGTGATATACACCGACCCGTTATCGCTATCGAAGATGAAGAACCCGATACGACCAATATCAATGAAGGAGATCGCTTCATCACCGGCACCGGTGGATGGAAAGATGTGACCGTCGATGGTGAAGATAATCAGGATATCCCCGAAGGCCGCATCGTGGAATATCTCGGCGACGACGATTGGGCCGTCGTTGCAGCCTACGCGCAGCATAAAGATGAACTTATCGTCTTCGGCGATGCCGTGGATGTAATAAGTGATACCGCTCCGGACCCGGCCGGATTTACCGGCGGCGAAACATATATCGTCGGCGATGCCGATGCCTGGTGGAGTGAACTCGTTGATAATCAATGGGCCGGCGACGGCCTGGAATACGCCGATGACCTCCGGGATGGGTTCATCGTCGTATGGAACGACGGTGACGGTGTCTGGGATATCGCAGCACAGCAGCCGATAGACGATGACGTCCTCTATAAGGTCGAAGTCAACGGCGACTGGCACTGGTTCGACGTGACCGAAACGACCTGGCGTGAGCTGGAAGGGCGTGAACGGTTCATTACCGGCGCGGACGGATGGAATGATGTGACCGTCGATAGCGTTGCTAATCAGGATATCGATGAGGGGCGCGTCGTCGAGTACGTTGACGATACCCAGAAATGGACGGTTCTTGAGGATGTCGATCCTGAAGATACCATCATAGCCGATAGTGATGCGGTCAGAGGCATAGAGGAAGGGAGACGTTACGGGTTCGGGTTTGTCGGAGGCGTCGCCACGTGGAGCGATATCGGTATGCCGGTGGGTGACATAAAGGGCGACGTTACGGTCGGCAGCTCCATCGAGATGGAACGCGACGATGACGGACATCACGTCGTGCCGCGGATAAGTGCTGAAGGGGCCATGGGCGATGTCTCAATATCCGGCTCCGTGCGCCTGCCACGGACCGACGATTCCGCGGAGGTCACAGAACCGATTATCCGCACGTTGCTCGGCTCGATCGGCGATATTTATGTCCAGGACAATATCGATGCCTGGTTCGGCGATTATACCACTCCCGCTATCGTGTCGGGGGAAAATATCGGCGTAGTAACCGTGGGCGGCGATCAAGTAGAGATGCGTATAAGTGCCGACCAGATCGTGAGTATCCGTGCTGACGGTGAAGGTGCGGAGGTAGAACTGGATGTGCTGGCTGCCATATCCGGCGACGGCGACCAGGAGGCCGCTACCGACAGTGGATATGCGGTGACCGCCCTTGACGGACGTATAGACGCACTTGTCGTTCACGGCGATGTGACAGGCAGTGTTGTGGCTGGAGAAATGGGCACGGTCAGCCTGATGGGAGATTTCAGGGACGGTGTTATCGAGGCTACCCAGGGCAGTATTGAAAAACTGGAAGTGGCCGACGACCTCGAAGCGCTCGATTTCGGGAAAAATACCCGTGTAGTCGCCGATGGATCCATTGACGAATTGGTCGTAGGTGGGAGACTTATCAGCGAAACTTATGAGGGAGCGACGCCCGTGGTGCAGGCCGGTGGAAATATCGGCCTTATCACTGTCGAGGGCTCTCCCGAACACGCCTTCGATATGGATGCACGACTCGTTGCTAACGACGGAGCAGGGCAATTTGAAGGGTTTGTCTTTGGAGATGATTTCGGATACGCCAGGGTCGTTCACCTCCACGGACGCCTGGTCGGTTCAGGGTTCGTCGTCGGATCAGAGGCCGGTGACAACATCGTGAACCTCACCATTACCGGCAGCCTTGACGCCCGGGTGGTGGGCTACAGAATTTCGCTGATAGATGTCGGCGGCGCTCTCCTGGAAAATGCCCTCGTGCGCGCTCACGATACGATCGGCACACTGACGGCCGATGCGCTCCAGGGCGGAGAGATACGTGCCGCCAATGATATCGACTCACTTACCCTCGTCAATGATATGGCCGACGGCATTATCCGTACAGAACTAGGGGTTCTCAAAAGCCTTAATATCGGCGGCAACGTCGAAGGCGGACGCGTGGATGCCGCTGATATAGGAGACGTGCTGATCGAAGGCAGCGTTGAGGGCGGTGTGATATGCTCCGACGCCTCGATCGACAGCGTCACGATTCTGGGTGCCCTCAATGTGCCGTATGAGGGCCTCGTCGAAGCCACCATCAAGG
>PUMT01000050.1 GCA_003551495.1 Bacteroidota bacterium | reverse complement strand
TTAAAAACAATTTAATTATGATTTCCCCATGATTCCAAAGATTCACAAAAAGAAATGAATAAATATGGGGAATCCATCGGATTGAAAATCAAAGGTTCAAAGAGTTAATTATAGTATAATATTGATAAATAATTTACTAACCATAATTTAATAAGATGAATATTATGAAATCAAAAAGGTTTATAATAGCAAGTTTTTTTGCAGCAGTTTTTTTAATGCTGCCCGTTAACGAACTGTTTTCGCAAAGAGGACAGAATATGGGCAGGATGGGAGGAACCGGTGGGGGACAGGTTTGCTCCACTTTGCCCGGTATAACTCAGGAACAGAGATCTCAGCTGAATCAGCTGCGAACTGAACATCTTCGGGAAATGCAGTCATTTCGCGATCAGATTGATACCAACAGAGCAAAGCACCGGGAACTGATGAAATGTGAAGATTCAGACAGAAGTGCTATAGATGCTTTGCAGAACGAAAGAAACAGTATCAGACAACAAATGGAGCAAAGATTTAATGAGCACAATCAGAATGTAAGGAATATTCTTACAGAGGAACAAAGGGCTGTATTCGATTCAGCAGAAAGGGGTGGTGTTGGTCTTGGTGTTAACCAGCCTTCCGGGGTTGGAAGACGTAATGCTAATATTCGCTGACCGGCATTCCGTTCAACGAAGAAATCCGGGATTTAAGAATAAGTGGTTTTTCAAAAAGGTTGCAATTATTGACATTGCAGCCTTTTTTTCATTTGCCCTGTTTTGAAAACTCGTGCCTGTTTAATCGCATATTAGTTCTTTCCTGCTCACTATCAGACTCAATTCTCTTCGATAATGCTGGTTTTAAATGATTGTCCACTTTCGCACATATTGTTTCAAAAACGGACATATAAAAACATCTTAATTTGCAATCTGTCTCGTTAGGATGCACATATCCAGCACATTGGAAGGCTTGGCCTGCAATTTGATAATCTTTTTATTGTTAGCTTCTTCAGTAACTTAACAGTAACCAGGCCGTCATAATTTTAAAATATTTTCAGAAATGTTCAAAAATAACATTGTTATTGCCTTCCGTAACCTTATCAGGAAGAAAGGTTACTCTTTTATCAATATTGCCGGACTTGCCATTGGGATTGCAAGTTCTGTTATGATCCTTCTTTTTGTGCAGGATGAGCTGAGTTATGACCGCTATCATGAGAAAGCGGACAATATTTACAGGGTCGCCCTCCGGGCCAGCATGCAGGGAAACAGGCTTCACGCGCCTATTACTCCGGCACCACTGGCAGAAACAGTTATCCGGGATTATCCTGAAGTGATCAATGCAGTGAGGTTTTTCAATTTTGATGCTGCACCTGTGATTCGTTACGGCGACAGGAGTTTCGTTGAAAGAAGCTTTGTGTGGGCTGATTCAACTGTTTTTGATGTGTTCACCTTTCCCGTTGTAAAAGGAGAAACCGCTTCTGCTCTGAACAGGCCCAACACTCTGGTGCTAACTGAATCCGCCGCCAGAAAGTATTTTGGTGATGAGGATCCACTTGGCAAGACACTTGAAATTGGCAACGACAGGCTTCCTTTTGAAGTGACCGCTGTTATTGAGGATCTGCCGCATAACCTTCACTTCTCATTCGATGTGATGGCCTCGTTTATTACAACTGATCAACATGCCAATGAGTTCTGGATAAGCAATAACTATTTTACATACCTTTTGCTTGATGAGAATGCCAATCCTGAAGATCTTGAAGCAAAATTTCCCGAAATGCTGGAAAAATACATGGGTCCCCAAATTGAAATGTTTATGGGAGGCACCCTCGAAGAATTCTATGAAAGTGGTGAGGAGTGGGGATACTATCTGCAACCGCTAACCAGCATTCACCTCCATTCGGACCTTCAATATGAAATTCAGGCTAACGGAAATATGACAACCGTTATCATTTTTTCAATAATTGCATTGATTATTCTGGTTATAGCCTGCATTAACTTTATGAACCTTTCAACTGCCCGCTCTACAGGAAGGGCAAGAGAGATAGGACTGAAAAAGGTAGTGGGCTCAAGCAGGCCACAGCTTATAAACCAGTTCCTTGGTGAATCTGTATTTCTGAGTTTTATTTCGCTTCTCTTTGCCATTTTGCTGGTTGAGTTGTTTATACCGGCATTTAACAACCTGGCCGGCAAGGAACTTTCGGTTCTTTATTTTTCAACATGGTATACCATTCCGGCTCTTCTCTTTTTGGGTGTTTTTGTTGGACTTCTCTCGGGGAGCTACCCGGCATTTTTCCTGGCCTCTTTTAAGCCGGTGGCAGTTCTAAAAGGAAAGCTCCAGACAGGTTTGAAAAGCTCTACTCTCAGGAGCGCCCTTGTGGTTTTTCAGTTTTTAATAGCAATAGCCCTTTTTGTCAGCACTTTCACTGTTTACAGGCAGATGAACTATATCCGCAGCAAGGATCTTGGAGTGAATCCTGAAAACGTTATGGTGATACATCGTGCAGGTGCCATTCCTTTTCAGCAGAGGGAAACTTTTTGCCAGGAGCTGGAGAGTCACTCAAATATTTTAGTCACATCAAGAGCACATGCCATACCCGGAACCCCTTTCAGCGGTAATGCATTCAGGCCTGAGGGAGCACCCACAAGCAGTCAGCATATAGTTTCAAATGCGTGGGTTGACATGAACTATGCAGATGCTCTGGAACTTGAACTGGTTGACGGGAGGTTTTTTTCGCGCGACTATGCAAGCGATACACTGGCAATTGTGCTGAATGAAACTGCTGTGCGATACCTGGGTTTAAATGAACCTGTTATCGGGAAAAGGGTGTACCAGACTGCGGCGGGAGGAACTGCAGAGGCGCCCGAAGATCTGGCCTTCACTGTTGTAGGTGTTGTAAGGGATTTTAATTTTGAATCCCTTCATAAGACGATCAATCCGGTAATCCTCAGTCCTGGTGAATGGGGCAGTTATATAATTGCAAAAGTACAACCTGAAAATATAGCAGGTACAATAGAAGCGGTTAATGAGAAATGGGATGAATTTGTTGATGACCAGCCCTTTGAATACTCCTTTTTGCAGCAGGACTTACAATCTGCTTACAGGAGTGAGGAGCAGGCAGGAATGATATTTTCAATTTTCTCGATCCTTGCCATCTTCATTGCATGCCTTGGCTTGCTTGGTCTTGCCTCGTTTACAACCGAGCAACGAACAAAAGAGATCGGTATCAGAAAAGCAATGGGAGCGTCTGCCGGCTCAGTCATGATACTTCTTTCAAAGGAGATAAACCGCCTGGTGCTGATATCCACAATTCTTGCATGGCCAATAGCATGGTATTTCATGAAAAACTGGCTTGACAATTTTGCATACAGAACCGAAATTGGTTTCGGTGCATTCATTGCTGCCACCCTGCTCACATATGTAATTGCGCTTTCGACTGTCAGTTTCCAGTCATACCGGGCTGCAATGCTTAACCCGGTTGACACCCTCAGAGAGGAGTAGATAAGATGGCAGCGGGCGGCATCTGTTTTTTTGAGCTTGTAAATATTGTCAGTGCATACACATTTAGCCTGTTGGAGTAGTTGGCCTGTTTTTTTAATTTAATAAATTATTCAAGTGTTCAAAAATAACATTGTTATTGCCTACCGTAACCTTATCAGGAAGAAGGGTTACTCTTTTATCAATATTGCCGGACTTGCCGTTGGGATTGCAAGTTCTGTTATGATCCTTCTTTTTGTGCAGGATGAGCTGAGTTATGACCGCCATCATGAGAAAGCGGATAATATTTACAGGGTCGCCCTCCGGGCCAGCATGCAGGGAAACAGGTTTCATGCCCCCATAACTTCGGCACCTCTGGCGGAAACAGTTATCCGGGATTATCCTGAAGTTATCAATGCAGTAAGGTTTTTCAATTTTGATGCTGCACCTGTGATTCGTTACGGCGACAGGAGTTTCGTTGAAAGAGGCTTTGTCTGGGCCGATTCAACTGTTTTTGATGTATTCACCTTTCCCGTTGTAAAAGGAGAAACCGCTTCTGGACTGAACAGGCCAAACACTCTGGTGCTAACTGAATCCGCTGCCAGAAAGTATTTTGGTGATAAGGATCCACTTGGCAAGACACTTGAAATTGGCAACGACAGGCTTCCTTTTGAAGTGACTGCTGTTATTGAGGACTTGCCGCATAACCTTCACTTCTCATTCGATGTGATGGCCTCATTTGTTTCGACTGATCATCATGCCAATGAATTCTGGTTCAGCAATAACTATTACACATACCTTTTGCTCGATGAGAATGCCGATCCTTCTGATCTTGAAGCAAAATTTCCTGAAATGCTGGAAAAATACATGGGCCCGCAAATTGAGATGTTTTTAGGTGGAACCCTTCAGGAATTTTATGAAAGCGGTGAGGAGTGGGGATACTATCTGCAACCGCTTACAAGCATTCATCTCCATTCGGACCTTCAATATGAGATCCAGGCCAATGGAAGTATGACAACCGTTATCATTTTTTCAATAATTGCATTGATTATTCTGGTTATAGCCTGCATTAACTTTATGAACCTTTCAACTGCCCGATCTGCAGGAAGGGCAAGGGAGATAGGACTGAAAAAAGTAGTAGGCTCAAGCAGGTCACAGCTTATAAGCCAGTTCCTTGGTGAATCGGTATTTCTGAGTTTTATTTCGCTTTTCTTTTCCCTTGTGCTGGTTGAGATTTTCACTCCGGCTTTCAACAACCTGGCCGGCAAGGAGCTGGAGGTTCATTATTTTTCAACATGGTATACCATTCCTGCTCTTCTTTTTGTGGGTGTTTTTGTTGGACTTCTCTCGGGAAGCTATCCGGCATTTTTCCTGGCCTCTTTTAAGCCGGCAGCAGTTCTCAAAGGGAAGTTCCATTCAGGTTTGAAGAGTGCCTCTCTCAGGAGCACCCTTGTGGTATTTCAGTTTGTAATAACAATAGCCCTTTTCATCAGCACTTTCACTGTTTACAGGCAGATGAACTATATCCGCAGCAAGGATCTGGGAATGAATCCTGAAAACGTGATTGTGATACACCGTGCAGGTGCAATTCCTTCACATCAGAGGGAAACTTTTTGCCAGATGCTGGAGAATCACTCAAATATTTTGACCACATCAAGAGCACATGCCATACCGGGAACATCTTTCAGCGGAACTGCATTCAGGCCTGAAGGCGTACCCGCAAGCAGCCATTATATTGTTTCAAATGCCTGGGTTGACATGAACTATGCAGATGTTCTGGAACTTGAACTGGTTGACGGGAGGTTTTTTTCGCGCGACTATACAAGCGACACACTGGCAATTGTGCTGAATGAGACCGCTGTGCGATACCTGGGTTTAAATGAGCCTGTTATCGGGAAAAGGGTGTACCAGACTGCTTCGGGGGGAACACCTGAAGCGCCGGAAGATGTTGGGTATAATGTTATAGGTGTTGTAAAGGATTTTAATTTTGAATCCCTTCACCAGACGATCAATCCGGTAATCTTCAGTCCCGGCGAATGGGGCGGTTATATTATTGCAAAGGTGCAGCCGGAGGAAATTGCTGGAACAATAGAAGCAGTTAATGAGAAATGGAAAGAATTTGTTGATGACCAGCCCTTTGAATACTCCTTTTTGCAGCAGGACTTACATTCTGCTTACAGGGATGAGAAGCAGGCAGGAATGATATTTTCAATTTTCTCGATCCTTGCCATCTTCATTGCATGTCTTGGCTTGCTTGGTCTTGCCTCGTTTACAACCGAGCAACGAACAAAAGAGATCGGAATACGAAAAGCAATGGGAGCGTCTGCCGGTTCAGTCATGATACTTCTTTCAAAGGAGTTAAACCGCCTGGTGCTGATATCCACAATTGTTGCATGGCCAATAGCATGGTATTTCATGAAAAACTGGCTTGACAATTTTGCATACACAACCGAAATTGGTTTCGGTGTATTCATTGCTGCCACCCTGCTCACATATGTAATAGCGCTTTCGACTGTCAGTTTCCAGTCATTCCGGGCTGCAATGCTTAACCCGGTTGACACCCTCAGAGAGGAGTAGATAAAGTTTGGCTGAGATTGCATAGTCTTATAAAAAACCTAAACAAGCAAAGTTTTAAAAGTAAGTCAAGATTAAGCCAAAAACACCTCCAATAAAAGTATTATCATTTAATTATTAAAGAAACCGGGCATTTTTAAAAGATTGTCCGGTTTTTCTTTATCGTGTCTTACTATCCTTTTTTATATCACCCCTTGATTTTATCCAAACCATATTTAGTTTAAAAGACTTTTACAATTTTTTTAGTGTTTAAAAAAATAAAAAAACATAGAAACAAAAAAATATTTATATAATTTTTTAAAATGCCGAAAAGTCCAATAAAACAGGGACACAAACAATGCTCGCATCAATTTTTTGCAATGAAATAAAAGAAAAAATGTTTAATAAATAAATAAAAAATTAAACAAAAATAGATTGACAATGTTTAGCTATTAAATCAATCAAAATAATAATTAAAAGACTACAATTATGAAAAAAGAGATTTTAACTTTAAAACTCCTTATAGTGTTGACGGGGTTTTTTGTATTTTCACTTACATCCTGTGAGGATGATAATGATACACTG
>PUMT01000069.1 GCA_003551495.1 Bacteroidota bacterium | reverse complement strand
TCAGTTAAACTAAAAGGATTCCATTACTATTGATTCTTCTTTTACGCCAAGTTTTTGCAAAGTATCCTCCAGGGAATCCATCATGGGTGGGGGACCGCATATATAAAAGAATACGGAAAAATTTTCAATTATTGATTTTAAAAAATCACCTGTAATAAAGCCGTGATAATATTTATAAGTTTTTTCATCAGATAAAATATTTATAAAATTATTGCCAAGCATTTGCTCTAGCTCATCCTTAAGTATAATATCGGCTTTTGTTTTATTTGCAAATATCAGACGGTTGCTTCCTGTTTTACCCCTGGTGTGTAGATCTCTCAATATCGAAACAAATGGGGTTACCCCGGCACCTCCTGCAATAAATACTCCTTCTCCCCTGTACTTAATTGTACCGTAAACATCTGACAATATCAGCCGGTCACCTGGTTTTAATCCCAAAAGCTCTTTTGTAACACCCTCATGTGAAGGATATGTTTTAATTATAAATTCAATATAGTCCTGATCCGGCAAAGAGGTAAAGGTAAAAGGTCTGGCTTCATCTCTCCAGCCTTCGGCATCAATTGCAACATTTGTTGCCTGACCCGGACTGAACTTCAGGTTTTCAGGTTTTTCACACCTGATACACAGTGTGTCGTGGGTCACTTTTTCAGCAGATTTGATTTTTACAACATTTTCAGGCATAGTGAATAATTTTAAAATAATTAATATTATGTTAAATCCGGCCGGTTAAGATCATTTAGTCACAAGGCTTGAAGCTTTTGTCATACTGAAGCATAGCCTCGCGACTCATCCCCATACTTGAAAACCCTCCGTCGTGATAAAGATTCTGCATTGTTACCTTTCTGGTAAGATCAGAAAATAAAGTAATACAATAATCGGCACACTCTTCGGCAGTAGCATTGCCCAGGGGGGACATGCGCTCTGTAAAATCAACAAGAGATGCAAATCCCCTGACTCCGCTTCCGGCAGTTGTTTCTGTCGGTGATTGAGATATAGTATTGATCCTGATCTTTTTATCTCTTCCATATATATAACCGAAGCTGCGCGCTATTGATTCAAGAAGTGCCTTGGCATCTGCCATATCGTTGTAGCCGTAAAGTGTTCTCTGGGCAGCCACATATGTAAGAGCAACTACTGAACCCCACTCATTTACAGCATCCAGCCGGCGGGCTACCTGCAGCATTTTGTGTAATGATATTGCAGAAATATCAAGCGTTTTATGGTAATAGTCGTAGTTGGTATCATCATAAGTCCTCCCCTTTCTTACATTGGGAGACATCCCTATTGAGTGGAGCAAAAAATCGATTTTACCTCCAAATGCCTGCATGGTATCTGAGAATACTTTTTCCAGATCACCTGTATTTGTTGCATCAGCAGGGATAACCCTGGTATTGCATTTTTCAGCCAGTTTTTCGGTATCACCAAACCGCAACGCAGCCGGAGTATTTGAAAGGGTAAACTGTGCGCCTTGTTCATAAGCCTTTTGAGCAACTTTCCAGGCAATTGATTTATCGTTGAGCGCTCCGAAAATTATCCCCTTTTTGCCTTCAAGCAAATTGCAAACCATAATAGTAATTTTTTAATAAAAAAAGTAAAAGAACTGATACAGCTAACTGGTCATAAAAAAGTCGGGGTAATCGACCTGTTAACTGATTAAAAGTCTTATATTAGTATACAATTTAAAAAGGTTTTTGATTAAATATATACATAATATTTCAGATTGATTAAGATTTATCTGACAAAAAAAATCGCCATGAAAGAAAAAAAAATAAAATTAACAACTGCCTCAGGAATCCCTTATTCAAAAAATGAGGACAGCATGACTGTTGGGCCACGCGGCCCTGTATTGCTGCAGGATTATGTGCTACATGAAAAAATGGCTCACTTTAACCGGGAACGAATTCCGGAACGGGTGGTTCACGCAAAAGGCACCGGTGCTTTTGGAACCTTCACAGTAACTCATAACATAACAAAATATTCCAGGGCAAAAATTTTCAGTAAAAAAGGGAAGGAATGTCCCGTTTTTATTCGCTTTTCGACAGTGGGGGGAGAGAAAGGAAGCGCTGATACCGAAAGGGATCCGCGTGGTTTTGCAATAAAATTTTATACCGAGGAAGGTAACTGGGATCTGGTTGGGAACAATACTCCCGTTTTTTTCGTTAAAGACCCGAAAAAGTTTGGGGACTTCATCCACACCCAAAAACGGAATCCCAAAACAAACCTTAAGGACCCCAATATGTTCTGGGATTTTTTCAGCCTGAATCCCGAATCAATGCACCAGGTGATGATCCTTTTCAGTGACAGGGGCACACCATTCAGCTACAGGCACATGAACGGATACGGAAGTCATACTTTCAGTATGATCAACGATAAAAATGAGCGGGTATGGGTGAAGTTCCATATTAAGACAAAACAGGGAATAAAAAATTTCACCGGTCCTGAGGCAGACGAGATGAAAGGGAAGGATCCTGACTGGGCGCAAAGGGATCTTGTAACAAGCGTAGAAAAAGGAGACTTCCCTAAATGGACAATGTATATACAGGTTATGACAAACGAGCAGGCAAAACAATTCAAATGGAATCCCTTTGATCTCACCAAAGTATGGCCTCACGACGAATATCCGCTGATCGAGGTAGGAGAAATTGAACTCAACAAGATACCTGAAAATTATTTCCGTGATGTTGAACAGTCAGCCTTTGCTCCTGCTCATGTGGTTGACGGAATAGGATATTCTTTTGACAAAATGCTTCAGGGAAGGCTCTTGTCGTATCCCGATGCTCACAGGCACCGTCTTGGGCCCAATTATGAGCTTATCCCTGTAAACAGGCCACTTAGTGGAGCAACCAATTATCAGCGCGACGGGTATATGAGGGTAGATGATAATGGCGGAGACAATCCGAATTATTTTCCGAACAGCTTTGATGATATAGAAGCAGACCCCTCCTGCAAAGAACCGCCTCTTGAACTTGAGTCGGGTATAGCAGACTGGTACGACCGCAACGAGAATGACGACGATCATTTTACACAGCCAGGATCCCTTTTTAGAAAAGTAATGACAGAAAAGGCAAGGGAAAATACAATAAACAATATTGTTACCCACATGAAAGGAATTGGTGGTTCGAAGCGGGACGAGATGATACAGCGACAGCTGGGCCACTTTTATAAAACCGACAAAGAGCTTGCAGGCAAAGTTGCAGAAGGTTTAAATTTCAAGTATACTCCACCCTCCGGAAAATAGCATAAATGCCGGGTTGTCAAAGCTTTTTTATTTCCAGATTTTTTGCCGTATATTATGGCGGTAAACAATTGTATATATAAAGACAAAAGAGCTGATTTTTACGTTATTTTTATTGCAGAAAACCGGCACAGTATTTGATTTCAAACACTGTGGGAATGACTATTAAAAATAAGGGCAGGGGGTTAATCTCCACCCGGGTTTTTTAAATTTTTTTGAATACTCTCAAAAACCAGAGGATCATGATGAAAAGTATAAGGAACAACAGGTTGGCATTGATGAAAAGAACTTTTTTTATTCCGCTGATTGCGATTATAGTGGTTTTACTGGCCGGGAGAAATGAAGAGGCAGCACAGGATGACAAATCAGATGAAATTACAACAATAACCGAGTTAAGAAGATATATTAGCAGAAATATCAGTTATCCCGGAGATGCGGTTGAAAAAGGTGAGTCAGGGACAGTTAATCTATATGCCAATATAAATCACAGGGGCAGGATCGAGGAGGTAACCGAAACCAGGCCCGGACGCGACTATATTGAGATTGACGAATTCACAATCAGAGAAAGAGGTAAATGCGAGGGAGAAACACGCAAAAAGCCAAAATTACTTATAAACGAAAGCAAAAGAGTAGTAATGTCACTTCCGTGCATTGAAATTCCTCAGTTCAAGGGCGAAACCCTTAAATTCAGTTTCAAATTTGTTCTTCAATAATTTTTAAGTTGAAAATTTGCTAAAATCGGACTATCCACCACTGAAAGAGGTGGCTTTAAGTTCGATTTTTGCTGCGCACCGCGAATTTTTTAGTGCACATGCCTTTCAGGCAAAGCCCACCAAAGTATTTCCATAGCCATAAAGAGCGAATTTTGCAGATTAACTCTAGCAATAGTGTTCAAATCCTTATTCAAATTCAAAACAACAGCAATGTGGCAATTGAAAAATAGATAAGTAACCCTGAAATGTCTACAGCTGTTGTAATTGCCGGACTAGCAGCAAGAGCGGGATCTCCTCCCATTCGTTTTACTAATAGAGGAAGCCCTGCACCTATCATTGTCGATGAAATAACCTGTAATGCCAGTGCAAGTGAAATAACTGACGCAGTGTAAAACAAACTATGCTGCAAGGGAGTTTCGACTTCCCATGACAGGAAGAGGATTATTAAAAAAGCGATTATTCCCAAAGCCAGTGCAAGCAAAATCGAAATGCGTATCTCTTTTATTAAAATATAAATCCAATTTTTTAAAGAAACCTGCCCGAGTGCAATTGCTCTTATAACCACAGTCGCCGCCTGACTACCGCTATTTCCTCCAGTGTCAGCAACCATAGGCATATATAGTGCAAGTATCATGAAAGCAGAAATAGCGCCTTCATAAAACCGAATTATCATCCCTGAAAGAACTCCTACTATTGCAAGTATAGCAAGCCAAATAATCCTTTTCCGGAAATGCCCCCAAACAGATGTTTCATTGTAATTTAAAATTCCTTTCCCGGGTACTATACCCATAAATTTTTCCATGTCCTCGGTATGTTCCTCTCTTATCACCTCCAATGCATCATCATGGTGAACAATACCTACCAGCTGGCGATTTTGATTTACTACGGGAATGGCAATTAGCTCATATTTTTCAATTTTGGCAGCAACAAGTTCCCTGTCCTCGCTAAGCTCAGATACCGGGAATCTCTCACCCACTATGGTCAAAACAATCTCATTTGGATTGGCCAGCATCAGATCCTTAAGTGTAATAAATCCGAGGAGTTTCATGTTTTCATCAACTACATATATGTAATAAAGCAATTTATCATGCGATCCTTCTCTCCTCAACTTTTCTATTGCCTCAGAACAGGTTTCTTTGCCATTAATTGTGCAAAAATCTGTACTCATAATACCCCCTGCTGTTTCGGGCGGATATTTACTGAGTTGCAGAACATCATCCCTGATGGATTTTTGAATGTATGGCAACAGAGAAACCTGTTCTTCTTTTGTAAGCTGCTGAAAAGTATCAGCTCTTTCGTCAGAAGGGGCTTTTTCAAATATCCCTGCAAACCACCTTTTACTAACATTGTGAAATAAATCAATCCTCCTTGGCATACTGAATTCTGCAAAAACCAATCCCTGTTTTGACTCAGGTAGGAGCGGAAATACTTCAACGATTATTTCATTTTCCAAATCCTGAAGTATTTCAGTAATTTCGGGAGCAGGCATTTTGCCGAGTATTGTTACTGCCTTTGCCAGATCTTCTTTCTTTCTCAGTTTCTCCTTCCAATCATTTACCTCTCTTCTTTTTTGTTGCTCCATAGCATATAGAATTATTATAATATGCTAATATAACCCGCCATTTGAAAGCTAAGTGTTAGAAAACTTTTAAATTTATATTAGAATAGTATTAGAATTAATTTGTTAAAATTCTTCCATTAATAACTGACCATAAATCAGATAAAAAAAAGAATATTGATTTAATACTAAAGTTTTATTTTTGCAGAAACCCTTTATTATGCAGATACTTGTTATTGAAGATGATGCTCGTCTTGCCCAGGTTATCAGAAAGGGACTTGAAAAGGAGGGATATGAAGCAGATGTGGCTTATGATGGAAAGATGGGGCTGCGGCTTGCCCTTTCTAAAAACTATATTCTGATTATTTCAGATATTGTACTTCCGGAAATTAACGGACTGGATTTGTGCCGTAAAATCAGGGCGAACAAACCGGAAGTCCCCCTGATAATGCTTACTGCTCTGGGTGAAACTGATGATAAAATAGAGGGATTTGATGCAGGAGCAGATGATTATCTTATAAAGCCTTTCGAGTTCCGGGAACTTATTGCCCGAATAAGAGTTTTGCTTAAAAGAACAGGAACCATAAAAAAGGAATCAGGTCCTGTTTTGCAATATGAAGATATTGAAATAAATACAGATACCAAAACTGTTAAAAGAGAAGGTAAAAATATTAAACTGACCCCTAAAGAATTCAAGTTGCTCGAGTATATGCTCAGAAATCCGCAAAGAGTCCTCTCTCGTGATGAAATAGCCAGGAATGTATGGGATACACATTTTGATACAGGCACAAACTTTATAGATGTCTATATAAACTATCTCAGAAAAAAAATTGATAAACCTTTCGTTAATAAACTGATCCATACAAGGGCAGGTATGGGCTTTATACTCCAAAGTAACCCTGATGTACCTTAATGATTTATTACATTATCTAACACTTATAAATACTTTATCGTGAAGATAGGCACCAGAATTACAATAATTTTTACTTTAATGGTATCTGTATTATTTTTTTTATATGCAGGCATTATTTACTGGCAACTTTCCGCTGACAATAGTTACGTTGCCGCAGCTTCCGG
>PUMT01000144.1 GCA_003551495.1 Bacteroidota bacterium | reverse complement strand
GCCGGCGCCGGCCCACGTAGACGCCAAGTGCGGCCTTTCGCTTCGCACTCCCTCCGCCCATGCCGGCAGGGTCTCTGAGGCGCTGACCCGCGAGGGGATCGAGTTCGGAATGGTGGAGGAGACGGAGGCGTTGGAAGATGCCTGAATATATTGCAGAAGTCCCTTTTCGAGCGTTTTCCAGACTCCGGTCAGTACAGGTAGCTGAGCACGTCCAGTCGGGCATGGGCAGCGATCCGCCTTTCAAAACGGTGATTGACCGGACCCATCTGGGGCAGACTCTCCATAAAGCGCCCCACCGTTCCAGCCTCTACACCTCCCCGTAGCCAACACGAATCCCGCGGACACAAGGTCGCGGTCGTCCGGGAAGAGCAGGTAGTTGCCGTCGGAGCGATCATCCGTTCGAACCAACTCGACAATCTACCGACGGAACTCCGGCGAGTCTGGCCGTCTCATCCTCACCACCGTCAACCCCTGTCGTCGTGGAATCCTCGCCCATCACACTTGGGGTGTCCACAAGACCGGGTCAACACCAAGCACTTCCCATGAACATAAGCGGGGGCTAGCTCAAGCCAGCCCCCGCTACGTGTACCCTCAATCTCCGATCCGAGCAGTCAACCTGCGCTTTGGCCGTCACTACTCGGATCGACCTCTCAAGGTCTCATCACGCCTGCGTGGTATCGCAGATATCGACGGAGAAATTCGGGTTATTAACCTCGTCGAAGATCACGGGGAAGTTCACATCCCGCCCGAAATCCGACTCTCCGCCGCGGAAGGCTCCGGTCGGGAATACCGATTCCGAATCCATGCCATGCACCCGAATGAGCCGGCGCATATCGCCCAGCCGCGTCCCCGTGTTTAGAAGCCAGAACGCACGCTCCTCGTAGATCAAGGCCAACCGGTCGGCATCGTTCCCAGGATCGGATAGCGGCTCTAAGGTATCCGTCGGGTTGTTAGGGCCTGGCACCACCGAGCTCCAATGGGGGAACATCCCGCTCATGAGCGGCGCCACGTCCGCCCGAAGATCGTTCAGCCGATCCAGCCATGCCCCGTTTCCGGAGAGGAGAAGCGCCTCAGCTTCGATAAGACGTGCCTCGATGCCCGTTGCCAGCGGCATGTTCGTGTCAAAGGAGACGTAGCGCTGGCTGACGAACATAGGAAAGCTGGCGTCGAAACCGCCTGCAGGATCTTCAACCCATGGAGCCCTGGGATCCTGCGCACTACGGAACGGCATGCCATTGGTGCCCTCCCGATCGGACAAGGCGTAGCGCCTATTCGCCTGAAGACCGAAGATCGGGTTGTTCTGCCGGCCTGAGTTGGCCGAGTGCTCCACGAAGTAAACAAAATCTGTAGGCACATCGCCGACGGCCTGCGCTGCCTCGGAGGCCCGCCCAAGGTTCAGTAGCGCTCGACCCTTGCCAATCCTGGCCAGATTGTTCGTGGAGGAGGAGGCAAGGGCTTGGTCGAAGATTCCCACTGCCTCTTCAAAAACCTGCTCCGTGGAAAGAGGGGTCCCAAAGGCCGCAGGGGCGCCCCGGTCGGTTTCACTGAAGGGGATACCGGAACAGAAGCCCTCACCCAACGCGATGTAGGTGTAGGCTTCCAGTGCTTTGAGCCTGGGGAATCTCGCATCCTGAGATCCAGCTTGGCTGAATCGCTCTACCGCGTCCGCAGCATCCCTCAGCGCCCTCCTCGCGCGATGGAGGTTACGGTATGTGCCGTCCGAGGTGTTCCCCTGAGCCGTAGGGAACTGCGCTCGCTGGTCCGTGGCAATCCGGGTGGTGAAGGTACCAGCGGCGAAGAACTCATCCGTGAAGACGGAAGACACAGAAAGGAAGGCATCTCCCCCTGCACCGGAATATGCAACCTGGAAGTCACCAAGCGCCCCAGCGACGATGGTCGGCACGCCGTCCGGATTGTCCAACGAGCCCGGCGTGGGGTTAACCGGGTCTTCAACCTCGAGCAGGGAGTCGGCATCACAGGCTGCGATGGAGACCATCATGCCGACTGTAAGCGCCGAGAGGATCAGGCGTCCGGACCAACCGGAGCAGCCGGAAATTCTGAATATCATAATCAGCTCCTATTCAAGTCGGCGATCAGAACGCAAGATTGAAGCGAATGGCTAGATGCCTGAGCGGCGGGGCGGTATTGAATTCGCCCTGGCCGAAGTTCGCTCCCCCGCCTGTTTCGTTGATCTCGGGATCCAGGCCGGTGTAGTCCGTCCAAGTAGCCAGATTCCTTCCGGAGAGCGTGACGCTCGAACCACGTAGAAGGGGAATCCGGTCACTGATCTCAGATGGTGCAAAGAGCGTCACCGCCAGTTCTCGCCACTTGATGAAGTCTGCCGGCTCAATATATCCGAAGTCGGTGCCCAAGAAGCGCGAAGCAATGTGACGGGCCTGCTTGTCGAAGGGAGCGTTGGGATCTCCTGAAGCGGCACAATGCCCGCGGGTCGAGCGGGCCGCTCCGGTCCGACAGGCGAATGCGGCGGACGCGTTGGACTGATAGTGGCCGGCGCGCCGATCGAAGAGCGTTGAAATCCGGACGTTCTGGAACACCGTCAGGTCCAGCGAGAGAGACTGCGAGTTGGTGGGCAGCACCCCACCGATGAAGACAGCCGTGTCCGCTGCAAAGGCAACTTCTCCCGGCGCAATCAGACCATTGCCATCGCTGTCTTCAAAAGTGTAGGGGCGCTGGAAGAAGGAACCGGCAGGGAAGCCTTCCTGGTGCCGCTGGAGACCACGGTTGAAGATGATGGGCTCCACATCCTCGCCCAGCGCTTCGATCTCATTGGACAGCGTGGTATTGGAGAGCCGAACGTTCAGACGTGCATTGTCCCGCTGCAGAACAACAGCATTTACCGTCAACTCGGTCCCGGTATTCCGCACAGAGCCGAGATTGTCGAAGACCGACGTCGTGAGTCCGAAAGAAGGAGCCAGTCGGCGCGAAATGAGTGCGTCGCGGGACTCCTTGTTGTAGTACGTGAAGTCGATGGATACTCTATCGTCCAGAATCCCAGCGTCGAACCCAAACTCCCACTCAGTGGAGCGCTCAGGCTTCAAATCCAGATTCCCGGTGGTCGCGAGTGTGACGGCGGAGAGCTCCTGCCCATCCGTTGTGACAGCTACCGGAGAAAGGGTCGTCAATGCCTGACGGAAATTCGGGCGAAGGCCGGACTGACCGTAAGCGGACCGCAGACGAAGGCTGTTCAGGAAGTCAAGCTGGGGGAAGAACGCCTCTTCCGATACCACCCAGGAAAGACTGGCAGAAGGGTAGGTCACAAGACCGAAGTCGGCACCGAAGGCGCTGTTGTCGTCTCCGCGTATGCTGGCAGCCAGGAAGACCCGGTCGTTGAAACCAAACTGCTGCTGGAAGAAGGCGCCGATAGTGCGCGTCTCCGAGAAGCCTTCGCTCACACTGAACTGGGAGCTGGTGGCAGTGCAGGAACTCGTTCCCTCTACAATGCCGACTCCAAAACAGCTCACATTGGTGAAACGCTCCCGAGTGAAGCTTCCGCCCAGAGTAGAGGTGGACTGAATCCAGTCGTTAATCGGGTGAGTGGCGGTAGCCGACGTGTTGGCTGTAAAGATGAGGTTGGTGTTGGAGACCGCACTGCGGTTTCCGGGAGTGAAGGTTGCCCCGATGGGGAGTCGTCCTGGCTGAAGCGTCCTCGTGTCCAGCCGGCTGAACCAGTCGAGCCCGACGTTCGCGTTCGCAGTGAGCCACTGCAGCGGAGTGTAGTTTACGTTTGATCCAACGATAAAGCGATCAACATCCTGGTAAACGAGGTATTCCTCAATATCCTTGTTGAAATACCCAAATCCGGCACCAGGGCGCTGCCCGGGGATTGACGCGTCGATCATCTCCTGGGTCACCTCAAAGGGACTAGCGAGAAACCCGTTGATGAGGGGGCTGAAAATGGAGTTGTCGTTGGAGTTGAGAACGAGCCCGGAGTTCACATAATTCGTATTCACCGAAACCCGGAGCGCATCGGTCAGCGAACTCTCCACGTTCGCCCGCAGGCTCAACCGATCAATGGTGTTGAAGTCCAACGATCCCTGCTCTTCTTCCCAGTCGGCAGAGAGGAAGTAGGTGACGTTATCCGCTCCACCGAGGGCACTGACGCCGTACTTGTTCCGGAACCCCCGGGAAAACGGCCCCTGCGGGGAATTGAAGAAGTTCCGGCTGATGGTCTCATCCTGACGGCATAGGCCACGCGCGGCATTCTCATTCGCACAGGCGGTGAAGCCGGCCGTATTCAGGGTCGTACCATTGTTCGTGAGGGGAAGGCTGGGATCGTTGATCTGGTAAGAAAGGAAGACGTCCGGATAGTCCGTCACATCTTCCAGTTGACCGAACTCAGTGTAGGCCCGGAACTGTGCCGGACCAGCTCGGCCGCGACGTGTGGTGATGAGGATCACTCCGTTCGCTGCCGCCGTTCCATAAAGGGCCGAGGCCGCTGGACCCTTCAGGATCTCGATATTCTCGATGTCATCCTGATTCAGATCATTCAAGCGCGAGACGTCTTGGCCACCAGTTCCGAGGGATACCCCCGTGGAATTACTGGCCTGGACCCCGTCGATGAAGATGAGCGGCTCGTTGGAGAGAGACAGGGAATTGGCACCGCGAATACGGATGCGCTGCGATCCCCCGACCGTGCCGCTGACGCCCTGGAGGCTTACGCCCGCAACCCGCCCTGTGAGGATGTTGGCAACGGAAGTCACCGGTGCCAACTCAAGGTCATCCGACGAGATCAGACCGGAATTGGTCCCGAGCTCTCGGCGCCGGGCCGCCTGACCGGTGAGTGCACTGACCAGAATCCCCTCAAGGGCGATGGCTGTCTGTCGGAGCTGGAAGTCAGCGGTAACGGCTACCCCTGCTTGGACCTGAACGGTCACTTCTGCCGCTGCGTAGCCGATGGACACGGCCCGGATGGTACGTTCTCCGACGGGTACATTGGGGATGGTGAATTGCCCACTTTGGTTGGTAAGCGAGCCCAACTGCGTTCCCGCTACGGTGACCTGGACCGCAGCCAACGGCCGCTGCGTGGATTGGTCGACGACAACTCCTGTGACGGACCCTCGGTCCTGCGCGGCGATCCCAAGCGGGAGGAAGAGTGCGGCCACCGCGATGGCCAGAAACCTTCGCACACTGTTCATACGATTGCGCCTCCTAGGCAAGTCTGCTCTGGCCCGGATCGAGGCACTGGCGCTGGGGCCACCCCAACCCGAACGTTTCTTACAACGGAAAGTGATTTGGACGATCCGGATCAGCGAACCTCCTGCTCTGGGAATTCTCGGTGACGCTTGTCGGCACGGATCGATGCCAGCCTCAGCGTCGGGTCGGAAGTCGTCAAGCATGGATGGCCAGGGAGGCCTGACGTGACGAAGGAACCGCGTTCACCCTAACCCACAAATCATCATAGCGTGACCCAAAGACGTCCCGCAATCCGTGGGCGACACAGATTTCGTCCGTGCCGGGGAAAGCCCCCTATCAGAGCTGATGAACCACCTCGTGCTCCGGGCCTGAGTCTCAGTCTTCGATGAGGCAGCGCTTCTCAGACGACGGGCCGGGCGAGCGGAGTCGATGCGAGTCCACCGGACTACGTCGAGGTCGAAAATGGCTCAGATGGCGTGGAAGAAGGCGACAACAAAGGCCTGAACCCCCACCGAGACGGGCCTCGGAGTGTGGGGCATCGGGTTCCACCGCAGTCCAGGACATGCTGACAGCCCCGCTTCACCAGGTCGCTTCGCGCTTCCACCCACCCGCAACCGGCATCCGAACTCACCGAGCTTGGTGCAGTCCCCAGAACCCCTCGGCCCGTGCGAACACCTCTTCGTAGGCCTCCGGATCGATCCCCGGGCAGCCGCCTAGGCTCCGATCTATCTCATAGGAGGGCGCGCGCCCGTCAGAGCTTCCACGCCCGGATGGGGGCTTCCCGGAGAGGGAGCAAGTCGGGAGTCCCTGAGCCGATTACCACTGCCTTCATGAGGACCTGCACCGCCGCCCGAGCCGCATCGTGGTCCGCTGCATGAACCCGGCCGAGGAGATCTCCCTTCTGAAGTTGGGCTCCGGGCTGTACCAGTTGGTCGAAGCCGACCGACGGATCGATCTGCTGACCGAGTCGGACCCGGCCGCCACCGAGTTCCACCGCTGCTCGACCCAAGAGGAGGGGACGGACAGCTCGAACCACACCCGCCTCCGCCGAACGGACCTCCTGGATCACCGCTGCTCCGGGGAGTCGGTCAGGATGATCCACGACCCGGGGGTCTCCCTCCTGACGCTCCACCAGAGCGCGGAAGATTTCAAGGGGAGCGCCCGAGTCAAGCCGCTCCAGTACCTGTGCCTCGAGTTCGGGCCGATCCACCTCCCCCGAGTACGGTGGCCTATAGATGGGAGGAGAGGCTTCGTCGTATTCGGAGTGCGAGTCGGCGGCCCTCCCGCTGACGTTGGGCACCGAACCCGTCGACAGGGCCAGCATCTCCACCACCAAAGCGACGGTAACGTCCCGGAGGTCGGTCGGACCCTCACCACGGAGACACTCCACCGCCTCCCGTACCTCGAGGGCGTTGCCCACGGTGCGACCGAGGGGTCGATCCATGGCGGTGGGAAGAGCCGTGGTGGGAACGTCATGCCGGGTGCCGATATCTACCATGGTCCTGGCCAGT
>PUMT01000160.1 GCA_003551495.1 Bacteroidota bacterium | reverse complement strand
GAATCGTTTACCAGTATTTCAGTTGCACCGGCTGCCAGTGCGCCTTCAATTGCCGCATTGGCTTCAGCGGTTGTCCACCTGCGGGCCATAGAATAATCGCGTCCGCCGGCTGACACCTGGTCGCCGTGCACAACCCCGGCGATTCCTTCCATATCAACGGAAATATAAACCCTAAGTCCGTCTGCATAAATTTCTCCGGTTGAAATAAAGAACAGCGAAACAACCAGAATTGTGAGAGTTTTGAAAATTTTTCTCATGAGCTTAATTTTTTAGGTTTGACAAAAATTGTATCATTTAAGTGAATGCTTTAATAATTAAGGGCAAATGCAGCCCTGAAGGGGTTTGTTACAAACTATAAAAATATGAAAAAACATTAATTTTTATATATTTTCCCCTCTTTACTGCAGTCTGATTCCCCGGCGTGCAGCGCATCCGGGTATAACATAAAGGCAGGGAATTATTTCCTGTGTGCGATGTACCTGTGTGATGGCTTGTTCAGCTCCTCCCAGCGTGTTTCGGTAAGTTGCTCAAGGCTCTCCAGTTTCAGGTCGGCTATGCTGAATTTGGGACTTTCAGCTTCAAGGGGGTCAGGGACTGCAATTGTTTTCATCCTGGCAGCCTTTGCAGCAATCAGTCCGTTAAAAGAATCCTCCACAGCAAGGCAATGTTCCGGCTTGCAGCCAAGTTTTCCTGCGGCTGTTATGTAAACGGCAGGGTGGGGCTTGCCATACTCCTCGTGTACCGCGGAACAAACAGCTTCAAATGCATTTTCCAGGTTGAGTTTTTGAAGAACAGTCCTTATAATTCCCGGAGAAGATGACGATGCAAGTCCTATCGGGATCCCTTTTCCTGTAAAGAAACCAATAGCCTTGCTCACGCCCGGAAGCTGCTCACCCTTTTCCATGATAAGCCTTCTTACCTCTGCATCGATTTCATCAATAATATCTTGTTTTGAAGGCCCGTGCCACGGACTTATCCTGTGCCAGTATGAAACAACCTCCTCTATACGCAGACCGGCGGTTTCCATGCACATCTCTGTGGTCAGTTCAATTCCCACTTTTTTGAATATCTTCATTTCCGCTTCCCGCCAGAGGGGTTCTGAATCGATAAGCACCCCGTCCATATCAAATATTACAGCATCAATCATATTTATATTTCACATTTATGAAAACCTGATTACTTCGGAACCGGTAAAAGTACACAAAAATTCCATCAGGCAAAATGGTTTGATGCTATTGCTTATTCTGCTTTCAGCAACTCTGATTATGCCGTATATGCCAAATGTTTTACCAGGAGAGCAATCCTTTAAAAAAGATTTTCTTTTATCTGAGGCCTTTTTAACTGAAAAAACTACAAAATAAGTGCTCAATTAAAGGAAAAAATTCTATTTTTGGTATAGAAGGTCGTTCTTTGAATGGTATTTAGGTGCAGGTAAGCAGCCCGGGAAATATCAAAATAACACGTAAACAGGTATGATTACGGGTTTAGATTTTATGACCCGGCTATCGGCAGGTGGCATGTGATTGATCCGTTGGCAGAAAAATATTACCATGCATCGCCATTTGCCTATGTGGAGAACAACCCGATAATAGGAATTGATCCAGATGGAAGAGGTTGTTACCAGGCAGTTGGTGATTGTTTTCAACATAGCAGCACTATGATTAGTGCAAGAGGCGCTGAATACTTAGTTGCCACTCATCATAATGAACCCGCTGCGAATGTGGTTTCATATATTGACACACAAGTTAATCAAGGGTGGTCAGTACGTGTTCATGTTGATAGGATCGATGCAGCAACTGGCACTTCAGAAGGTAGTAACACAGGGGTCCATTGGGTTGCAATATCATCAAGAACAACCAATCTACGTACCGGACAAACTACCTCTTTTCGTTTTTTTGAACATGGTACAAAGTGGCTAGAATCAGGTACATCTCTAAACAATCGTCTGAATTTTAGGCAAGGGTCGTTAATTGGACCGACAGAATACAGCGATGATTTTACCTATAAAGTTATTTCAGTAAGGAGGAACAGATGAAAACAAAACTTAAAACATTGGTTCTACTCACCTATTTTGGTTTTTTATCATTTAGTTGCCTGGCGTGTAAATCGTCAACTACTGATGAAAATAAATTTGAGCAGTTCTGTAAATTATTTCAACCGCATTCACTACCTTTTGATTGGAATCGAGGAGAAATTGGACGTTTAGCAAAACCAAACCGTGGACAAGATAAATATAAAGAAATTCCGGTTGAACTTCTTTGTTTTGTGCCTGAGAAAATAATAGCTTCTGATTCAATTACAGATATTCGAGCACTTTTTCAATTGCCATCCAAAGATAGTTTGTGCTTCTTTGTTGTTGCAACAGATTATAAATATGATCGATACGGCACGGGTAGCCCACTAACAAATATCTTAAAATTATATTTGTTAGTATACAATGAATTAGGCGAATTAAAATCTCAAATTATAATAGCAGGTTATAGTGTTGATCAATGGGATAGGTTAGTTCGAGTAGACGAGAATTATAATTTACAAATACGCCTTTATGAATTTTTAGGCAGAGCAATAAAGCATCCTTCGAAAAGTCATCTTATTGGTAAAATGCAGTACACTAAAACCTCATGCGAGATAACAGCAAATGAGACTATAAATTGTATCAGCGAAACAATAAAAGGATATTTTGAGTCTACCTCAAATGCAAATGACTACGAACTTGTAAAAGAGGTTTACAAGGATGATTAACCTCCGTTTGGATCATTCTTATCTGTCAAATTACATGCTTGCTGGCAGAAAAACTACAATCTCAGGCAGGTTCAATAAATGTCAGGACATAAGTATGTGAGTTCGACTGAGAGTAATCAGTATCAGCTCAATGACCTAAATAAGCAGCAAGAGCGGATTAATAAATATCATCCCTTAGGTTAAACTAAAAATGAATAATAATCGTTAAATTTACATAAACAATGGTACAATAAATCATGAACACGGCAGCATTAAAAAAAGAGCTTCACAGCTACATTGAGAAAGCGGACAACAGGTTCCTGAAAATGGTTTATGCTTTGGCTAAGAGTTATGAAGATGAAGAAGTTATAGTTGTTGGATATGAGGCCGATGGCACCCCTATAACAAAGGAGGCCCTTATAGAAGAAGCCAGAGAAGCTTCGGCACAAGTTAAGTCAGGGAATTACACCACCCAGGAAGACCTGGAAAAAGATGTGGAAAATTGGTAAAGAAAATAATTCCTGTTCGATGGTCTCCGAAAGCTAAGCAGAGGCTTGATGCCATCTACAGCTATATTGCTGAAGACTCTGAAAGTGCAGCCAGATATGTTAAGAAGTCCTTGATTCAACTAGGAGGTAGTTTAGGCCACTTCCCGGAAAAATACTCCAGAGAAGAATACCTGGCTGATGAAGAGAAAAACTACCGTTCGGTATCCAAGTGGCGATACAAGATTATTTATGAGGTAACAGATGATTATGTGAATATCATTAATGTCTTCAATACCAGTCAACATCCTTCAAAAATTAAAAGGGAAAAGTAAAGAATCTTCAGCCTTCCAACTTCAATACATCTGTCAAACCTTAAACCCTCTTAATCAAAGCAAAACCTTCAATATCTGCAGTCAAGGCCGGATCCTAATGGGGTTCCGGTATAAACTTTTTCTTTTATCTGTGGCCTTTTTAACTGAAAAAACTACAAAATAAGTGCTCAATTAAAGGAAAAAATTCTATTTTTGGTATAGAAGGTCGTTCTTTGAATGGTATTCAGGTGCAGATAAGCAGCCCGGGAAACATCAAAATAATGCGTAAACTGGTATGATTACGGAGCACGGTTTTATGATGCGCAAATTGCCCGTTTTCATACGATTGACCCATTAACTGAAAAAAATCACAGAAATACTCCTTATTCGTATGCTGCAAATAATCCGATAAAATATATTGATTGGCTTGGTTTGGATACAATACTTGTTGACCGAAGCGGAAGATTTTCTGAGACTGTCTTACCGGATGACGAAAACGATCATGACGTTGTAGTTCGTGTCAGTCGATGGGAAAGACGTAGAGGCAGGATCAATTATAACAGAGATGGCAACTTACGTGAGAGACATAAGAATTTTGAAACAGAAAAAGATGCATTTGATATAAACCGTCGAGGTATGCCAACTTCAGATGGACACATAGAAGGTGTTAGGTTAGGGAATTTTGACAGTCCCGAAGCTGCAAAGGAAATATTTAAATCACTTGTGGAAATCACATCAGTTGAGTGGTCTTATGTCGCAAAACTAGACAAAACATCTAACATTCATATAAACATGTTTACGTCTCATCGTAAGTATTCGGAAACCTTAGGTGCTTCTATGACATTGTACTGGCATACTGACAAGCGTTCTCCATTTACAGTAATTTCACATATTCATAACCATCCGGGTAGTGCTCATGATGTTCTAATGCCTTCGCCCGATGACATTCATTTTCGTAATAGGTTATTACAACATGGACCTTTATTATTTGGTATTTACAATCGAGGAGTGGTAAGGGGTTATGAGTTTGACTAATAATAATTATTTTAAAGCATGAGATATTTATCTATTCTTATTTTGGCAGCAGTAAGTTTAATAATAATGGGTTTTTATTCTTGCTCAACTATTAAAAAATCTTTATGTCGCTCAGAAACAAGATACCTAGAATATATTTTAAGTGATACAACAGTATGTTATATGCCTGAACTTAAAATTAAAGATAATAGGGTTTATCGTTTTTTGGACTCCGCTTTATATTTATATAACGATTGCAAGCACTGTATCACAAAATTACCTGTTCCAGAATACTTTAAGATAGGTGGAGAAAGAACATTTAATGATAATCAAATATATTTAATGCATAGCTACTATACAGAAGAAATACCAGAATATATAGATTATTATTATGGAGGTTTCTTTTATAAAGAAACTCTTTTTATAGTTTACAATAACATTAATGATATGGATAATTCGCTATTTGAAAAAACTGAATGCTCTATTCGTATAGAAAGATGCAATCTTCCAACAGCTGGTAGTTGCTTAAATGCAACATTCTCTTTAAATAAAAAGAAAATAATTGAATATAATTGCAATGATCCGTTTCCATTTGTAAGATAAATATAACGGTTCTTTTCTTTGACAATTGTTATGATTACGGATGGCGATACTATGACCCGCAATTGGCAAGATTTCACACACCTGATCCGCTGGCACGTGATTGATCCGATGGCCGAAGAAATGAAAAGCTGGAGCCCATATAGTTATGCCTTCAATAATCCTGTAAGATTTATTGATCTGCTCGGAAATATCCCATGGGATAAAATAGTTCCAAAAGGTCGTTTTATTAGTGGTTTTGGTCTACGGCTAGGAGGACAACACCGGGGTATTGACATTGCTGCACCACAAGGTTCGCCTATTAAGGCATTTGCTTCTGGGAAAGTTGCCTGGCGAGATTATTCAGATTCTTGGGGGAATTACGTTGTTATTGACCATGGTATGGGTTATTTCTCGCTGTATGCTCATATTAAAGATGATGGAATATTAGTTTCAAAGAATGATCCAATTTATGATGGCCAGGTGATAGCTGAAGTTGGTTCAACAGGTAGGTCAACAGGCCCCCATGTTCACTTGGAAGTTGGCGAAGCTAAAGATCTATGGGACTTCCTTTCTTCTGATGGCAGGGATAAAACAAGAACTAACCCTGTCGAAATAGGCGATTTGGAAAAAGTTTTAACCCGTAAACGAAATCAAATATATACTGGAAAAGAATTCGAAGAAGTTGTAATCTCTGAAATTGCACCTCTTGGTAAAGCAAGAGCACCCAAAATTGATATACAATCCCTAATAAATACTTGGCAGCGGGATTAAATATTAAAATTTCGAATGATTTCGGATAAAGAGGCTTCTATTGGGAAGTTGTTGATGAAAACAGAAAATGTTAAAAGGCATATGATATTTAAAATTCAAAAATTCGCAGTTATCAACAAAATATTATTAAAATGAAAAAAGTAAAATGTACCCTTCAAAAAAACACATTAATAAAATCGTTAATTATGATCTTGGCTTTTGCCATTACAGGATGTTCGAACAGTTCAAATACTGAAGATGATAAAGTTAGCGAAAATTCCGTTATTGAAATTCAGGATGCAGACGAAACTGTTACCAGAGATGATGATATTGGAGAAAAAGAAAAATTCTTTAATTTTTATGTAAAGTTTTATACTGATGAAGATTTCCAAATGGAAAGAGTCACATTCCCTTTACCTGGTCTAAATAAGCAGGAAATGGGGGTTCTTGATTCAATATATTACTGGGAAAAAGAAAATTGGGTATTTTTGTATTTTGATGAATTCGATACTTCTATAAGGAACTACCGGAGATGTTTGGATTTTAGATTTTCAGATGGTAAAGTAATTGAAGAAATTACAGCAGAAGACGATCCTGGTTTTGATTTTGAGAAACAATTTGAAAAAATAAAGGGGGAATGGTATTTGGTATATATGGTCGAAGCATTATAATTAAAATCTTCACCTGAATAATGACATTATAACGGTTCTTTGACAATTGGTATGATTACGGCTTCCGATTTTACGATCCGGAAATCGCCAGGTGGCACGTTGTGGACCCGTTGGCGGAACAAGGAAGAAGGTGGAGCCCTTATGTGTATGCGTTTAATAATCCAATACGCTTTGTTG
>PUMT01000080.1 GCA_003551495.1 Bacteroidota bacterium | reverse complement strand
AAGGTATCGATAAATCAGCTTACACCGATCATGGTGCAGTAATCGGAAAGGACATTTATATCGGTCACTTTTCTGTTATTTCCTCTGGTGTGGAAATAGGAGACAATGTAAAGATTTATCCCCAGACTTATATAGGGGATAACGTCAAAATCGGGAACAACACCATTATTTACCCGGGGGTAAAGATCTACCATGATTGCATTATTGGAGATAACTGCATTATTCATGCCGGAGCTGTAATAGGCAGCGACGGATTTGGTTTTGCACCTATGGATGATAATAACTACAAAAAGATACCCCAGGTTGGGAACGTAGTACTTGAGGAGAATGTGGAAGTTGGTGCCAACACTACAATTGACAGGGCTATGATGGGATCGACGGTAATCCGGAAGGGAACCAAACTCGATAATCTGATACAGATCGCCCACAACGTGGAAGTTGGCAAAAACACAGTAATGGCTGCACAGAGCGGAGTTGCAGGTTCCAGTAAAATTGGCGACAACTGCATGTTTGGCGGACAGGTAGGGGTTTCAGGCCATCTTACTGTTGCGCAAGGAGTTAAGGCTGCAGCCCAGTCGGGTGTAGCATCAAGTGTTACAAAAGAGAATGAGAATATACAGGGATCACCAAGTCTGAATGCTGTTGAATACAAGCGCTCATATGTGCTTTTCAAAAAACTGCCGGATTTGGTTGAGCAGATAAACAAACTTCAGGAGCAGCTCGAAGAGATTAAAAATAAGAAGTAACAATTTTTGTTAAGTAGTGATCTTTCTGCCTGCCAGCATTGTTGCATGTAAAATGCTGCAGTCTTAAATCAAAGAAAAGCCTGCCGGGTTTTTCTTTTTTTTTGTATATTGCGCCCGATTTATTTTTATTTACCCCATTGATAACATTATGTCAGATAAGCAGAAAACATTAAAAAAACCAATAACCCTTACCGGCAAAGGTCTGCATACGGGGATGCAGGTTGAATTGACATTCAAGCCCGCCCCTGAAAATCACGGATATAAATTCAAAAGGGTTGACCTTGAGGGGAGTCCAATAGTTAATGCTATAGCCGAAAATGTTGCTGACACTTCACGCGGAACTACTCTTGAGGAGAACGGAGTAAAGGTTGGAACTGTTGAGCACGTTGTAGCTGCCCTTTACGGACTTGGTATCGACAATGTGCTGATGGAGATAAACAAACCTGAAGCACCCATTATTGACGGTAGTTCCAAGTTCATAATAAAAGCTATCAAGGAAGCAGGTATTGCCGAACAAAAAGAGGAGAAAAGGTATTATGAAATAAAGGAAAAGATCTGCTACTCCGACGAAAAGAAAGGTGTTGAGATTGTTGCATTCCCTGATGATAAGCTTTCTGTTAATGTTCTGATTGATTACAATTCCAGGGTTCTGGGCAATCAATATGCAACCCTGAATAACCTTTCAGAGTTTGAAGATGAGGTTGCTTCATGCCGCACTTTTGTCTTTTTCCATGAGCTTGAATTCCTTTTGAAAAATAACCTTATAAAAGGGGGCGACCTTGACAATGCTATTGTAATACTTGAAAAGGAAGTACCCCAGGAAGAACTGGACAGGATAGCCGACCTTTTCAAAAAGCCACGTATACGGAGAAAACCCGAAGGAGTTCTGAACAATCTTGATCTCTATTTCAGCAATGAACCTGCCCGTCACAAGCTGCTGGACCTGCTGGGGGACATCTCCCTTATTGGGCGTCCGGTAAAAGGCAGAATTGTTGCCAGCCGTCCGGGACATTTCGCCAATAACCAGTTTGCTCTTCAGGTGAAAAAAATGATCAGGCAGGAAGAAGGCAAAATGGCTGTTCCTTCTTATGACCCTGAAGCCCGCCCGCTTTATAATATTGGTGAAATAATGAACATACTTCCCCACAGACCCCCGTTCCTTCTGGTAGATAAAATTCTGGAAATGAACGATAAAAGCATTGTTGGACTGAAGAATGTTACAATGAATGAAGCATTTTTCACCGGCCACTTTCCCGGCGAGCCACTGATGCCCGGAGTGCTCCAGATAGAGGCCATGGCACAGGTTGGAGGAATTTTTGCACTTAACAGCGTTGAGGATCCTGATAATTATTCAACCTATTTCCTTAAAATAGACAAGGTTAAGTTCAAGAATAAGGTAGTTCCCGGAGACACACTCCTTTTCCGCCTGGAAAACCTTGCACCTATAAGGCGGGGAATTGTTCATATGTTCGGCCAGGCCTTTGTTGGAGACAAAGTGGTTGCTGAAGGAGAGTTGATGGCCAGGATTGTAAAAGACGGCAATACAGGAGATACCAAAAAAAAACAGAAAGTCAGTAAACAATAAATCCATTTTGTCCGCATGCTTAAAGAATTAAATGTGATTCACCCCGAAGCAAGACTGGGGAACAACGTTACAGTAGAACCCTTCTCAACAATATCGGCCGATGTAGAAATCGGAGACGGCACATGGATAGGGCCTAATGTCACAATTATGGACGGGGCACGTATTGGCAGTAACTGCAAAATATTTCCCGGGGCAGTAATATCCGGGATACCGCAGGACTTGAAGTTCAAGGGAGAAAAATCAACTGCAGAGATAGGAGATAATACCGTTATACGTGAATGTGTAACCGTCAACAGGGGAACAGCATCCAAAGGTAAAACCGTGATCGGAAAAAACTGCCTGATCATGGCTTATGTTCATGTTGCACACGACTGCTCAATAGGTGACTACTGCATACTTGTTAATAATGTGGGACTTGCAGGGGAGGTGGAAGTTGAGGAATTTGTCATTATAGGAGGGATGTCGGCAGTTCACCAGTTTTCAAAAATAGGGGCACATTCAATGATAGGGGGTACTTCAAAGATAAGGAAAGATGTTCCCCCGTTCATTAAAGCCTCAAAAGACCCCCTTTCATACGTAGGTATAAACTCGATAGGACTCAGAAGAAGAAACTTCACTAACGAAATGATCTACAACATAAACGATGCCTATCGCATTATTTACCAGCAGGGACTTAACACATCAAATGCACTTAAAAAAGTTGAAGAAACAATTCCTGCCTCTCCGGAACGCGATAAAATAATAAACTTTATCAGGAATTCTGAAAGGGGAATTGTAAAAGGATGGACAGGCGAAATTGGTGATGATGACGAACTGTAGCCTGTAAAAGGCAAACTGCTTAATACGGCATTGCAAAATTAAAACCTCACAAATGCTTATAAAAAAGGTTATTTTGTTCGATGCATTCTGGTGCGGCCTTCACTCGACTATATATAGATATGTATATTTTTGGCATGGATTTTGATTTTTTGTAAAACAGGAATACAACCTTTACCGGGAAGATCATCAGCCAATATTTAATCTATACTTCTACAAATGAAGAAACTGATCATTACAGCAGCAGCAATATTGATGTCAGCAAACCTCTTTCCGCAATCTTCTTCAGAATATGTAAACTGGTATTCATTTGAAGAAGCGGTTGAGCTGGCATCCGAAAATCCAAAAAAAATATTTATTGATGTTTACACTGAATGGTGCGGCTGGTGCAGGCGAATGGACAGGGAAACTTTTACAAACCCCGATGTTGCTGATTTTTTGAACGAGCACTTCTACCCCGTAAAGCTCAATGCCGAAACAACAGATACTATCATTTTCCAGGGACAGGAATTTGTAAATGAAGGAAACGGCTCCCGTTCAGCTCACCAGCTGGCAATAGCAATCCTGCAGGGCAAAATGTCATACCCTTCGTTAGCATATATGGACGAAAACCTCCAGCTTTTGACAGTTGTGCCCGGTTTTATGACACCTGAAGATATTGAGCCTGTAATGAGATTTTTCGGGGAAGACCACTACAAAACAAAAAGCTGGGAAGAATTCAGCAGCAATTTCGAGGGTAAGTTCAACAAGGATCAATAGATC
Source organism: Bacteroidota bacterium (assembly GCA_003551495.1). Lineage (GTDB taxonomy): Bacteria > Bacteroidota > Bacteroidia > Bacteroidales > PUMT01 > PUMT01. Next base: position 20,893 of record PUMT01000080.1, on the reverse strand, counting down.
TCCTGTAAAAACAAACCTGCCTGATTTCAAAAATACGGTTTAACCTTTTTTATTCAAGTAATGTATCTGAAGGGAGTTTCACTATTGTGCCGTATTGTCCCACCAGCACCCTTTTCTTCATCAGTATCCTGTCTCCGTCTATTAGCCGGATGGTTGCGGCATCGGGAATCCTGTGAATAAAATAATTTTGCTGCTCACCCTCTTCCTCAATAAGGTCTATATTATCAAAAGATGCTGATTTGCCTTCAGGCTTGAGTTCCAGCACAACCGGACGACCGCTCATATCGCCGGGCGGAAGTATTTTGCCTTCATCTGAGAGTCGGAATAAAATTGTTCTTTCAGCCTCCTCACCCGGTTCGGTTCCCTGCGGCGAATATTCGAACACAAAGCTGTGTTCCAGGGAAAATACTTTCCCGGCAAAAAGTGAAATATAATCCTTTTCAAGCCTTTCAAACTCTTTGAGTATAGCTTCCATAGCCCTGCCGTCAGGGAAAAGGTCCAGTTCCCCTGATATCAGCCTGAACCTGTTATTCCTGATATCCATTATCAAGCCGGCGGCTTCTTCAGCCTTTTCAGCTGGTGTCCTTGTAACTGTCACCGTTTCCAGCACAGGAACATTTACAAAAGCAGTATCTCTTTGCTCCATGCGCATAACCCGGCGGGTTTCTTCTACCACACTCATTTCCATTGAACGGTCAGGAAAGTAAAGTTGCGGAAGATCCCTCCTTTCCCCGAAAAAGGATGGTTCCGGAGAAGGTGTGTGCTCTCCTGTCATTGGCAGTATATATCCTTCTGATGTAAGCCTGAAATAGGATTTTACATACTCTTCATTAGTTTTCAAAACATAACTGTGTTCAGGATCAGCCTCAATGAAATGCCTTACCTCCACACCGGTAATATTCCATTGCCGCTTATCTTCCGAAGGCACATTGTTCAGTCCGAGATACCTCCCTGCATACTGATGATAAGGGCCGCTTTTTGTAACAACTTCATCAGCGGATATATGAAATCTGAGCGTGGTCATGGGAAGCGAGTAAATAAGGGTGTAGCTCCCGGGAGATTCGAACCTGTCAACATGATCGGCAATAGTGGTCCTTTCAGCTACTTTTGGTCCGGCGCAACCAAGCGCAAGTACTACAAGCGGCAAAAAAAATAGATTGATCGGTCTTCTCATGGTTCAAGAATTGTTTAATTTTTTAAAAGCGACTCCGATATTATCAGTTATATCCCCGGCAATAATTGACTGCTGCGATAATTTATACGCTGCAATGTCACCGGCCAAACCGTGAATATATACTCCCAACTGCGAAGCTGCTAGTGGTGAGTAACACTGGCCAAGCAAAGATACAATAATTCCGGTTAAAACATCACCGCTTCCGGCAGTTGCCATCCCCGGATTTCCAGTTGAGTTAAAATAGCATTCCCCTTCAGGGGTTGTAACAGATGTAAAAGCCCCCTTAAGCACAACATACACTCCATACTCCCTTGAGAATGAGATCTGCTTCAGGTGCCTGTCATAACCTGTTGAGCTTTCTCCTGCCATTCTGTCAAACTCTCCGGGGTGGGGTGTCAGTATGCTTCCGGGAGGGAGTTTGCTGAACAATTCCCTCCTTATAGAAAGAATGTTCAAAGCATCAGCATCAAGCACAACCGGATTTCTCCACTGTCCTATCAGCATTTCAAGGGCTTTTTGAGTAGGTTCGAAAGTGCCGATGCCCGGGCCGGCACAAACTGCGCTGTATCTTTCAAGTCCGTAAACATTTGTAATCATTCCCGGAGATTCGTCTATGCTGACCATAGCTTCAGGAACAGCTGCCTGAATTATTTCGGTTCCATTTGCAGGAGAATGGACAGTTACAAGTCCGGCACCAGTTCTGAGGCACCCTTTTGCTGCCAGAACAGCTGCCCCCATTTTACCGTAGCTGCCTGATATAATGAGGCAATGGCCAAACCCGCCCTTATGGGAAAATTTCTCCCTCTTTTTTACCAACCCCTTAAAAAAATCACCAGTCATATAAAAATAAGGGGTCTCAGCATTTTCTATAAACCGGGGATGCAAATCTATCGGTATTACATACCATTCTCCTGTATATATACGGTTCTCCCGGAAAAAGAATGATAATTTCGGGAGCTGGAATGTCAGTGTATAACCGGCTTTCACAATAGATGAGGGGTCATTGTTCGTGTTGTCTTCCCCGAAAAGGCCCGATGGTATATCAACAGAAATGACAGTAGCACCCGATTCATTGATTTTTTTTACTGTACCGGCAGCACTCCCCTCAATCGGCCGGCTTAGTCCTGAGCCAAACAACGCATCGATAATAATATCACTATTTTCAACTGCCGGGAAAGACTCCTCCCCTTTCAGCAATTCTATTTCAACTATTCCGGTTTCCTTCAGCCTGTTTAGATTAACCGAAGCATCTTCCGACAACCCTGTAAAAGAGGAAAGGAAAACCTTTACTTTCAAGCCTTTGCCGGCGAGGATCCTCGCCATGGCAAGTCCGTCACCCCCGTTGTTTCCCCTGCCTGCAAAAACTAAAAACGACCTTTCTGTGCCGAACCTGTTGAATATCCATTCCGATGCCCTGCTGGACGCGCGTTCCATAAGGTCTGTAGAACTTACAGGCTCATTTTTTATCGTATACAGATCCGCTTCACGAATTTGCCTGACTGAAAGAATCTTCATAACAATGCAATAAAATTTTTATTTCACTTTATCTTAAAGTTGTCGGCTATACCGGAACATATGAACAAAAGTATTAATTTATTGAATTAATTGTTTAGTTTTCCAATAAGTATTATTATTGCATCTGTTTTAAAAAATTCTTTGAATATTTGCATCAAACCAACATAACATTCGGGATATAAGGCTTATATTCCATAACTGATTTTCCCGCATTATAAATAACTTTAAAATTCCAGGAGGTAAAAATGCCTGAAAATGAAGATAAAAAAACTAACAATAAAAAGACAATAGTTGAGAAATTTCTTGGGGGAATAGAAAGAGTAGGAAACAAGCTCCCCCATCCTGCAACACTTTTTGCATTGTTTGCTTTTGGGACTATAATTCTTTCCGGAATAATCAGCTTATTCAACATATCTGTCATACACCCCGGAACGCAGGAAGCCGTCGAGCCGGTCAGTCTCATGTCACTTGAGGGACTGCACATGATACTTAGGAACATGGTAGATAATTTTACCGGTTTTGCTCCGCTGGGGACTGTTTTGGTGTCACTTCTGGGGATAGGTATAATGGAGTCGAGCGGACTGATGTCTACAGGACTCAGACTGCTTGTTACATCAGCTCCTGAAAAGATGCTTACTTTTGCAATCGTATTTGCAGGCATCCTTTCCAACGCAGCCAGCGAGGTAGGTTATGTTGTTCTGGTTCCTCTCGGGGCTATGATATTCCTTGCAGTAGGGAGGCATCCTATTGCAGGACTGGCAGCTGCTTTTGCAGGTGTTTCAGGAGGGTACAGCGCCAACCTCATACTTGGGACCATCGACCCTCTTCTGGCAGGACTATCAGAAGAGGCAGCCCATATCATAGACCCTGCCTATGAGGTTAATCCAACAGCCAACTACTATTTCATGTTTGTTTCAACATTCATAATTGCTGCAGCGGGCACATGGCTTACCGAGAAAGTAATTGTACCCCGCCTGGGCGATTACTCTGGAGATGCAAAAGCTGAAAAGATCGAGAGGCTGACAACCGATGAAAAGAGGGGAATAAGGTACACATTTTACACATTTGTAGTACTGGTAATATTGTTGCTTTGGGCAACCATGCCGATAGAAGGCGGGATCTGGAGTTCCATCCCAGGTACAGGCTTTTTACGCGATCCGGAAACGGGAGATTTGCTGCGCTCGCCGTTCATGTCAGGTATAGTGGCCATGATATTCCTGATAGCGGGAATTCTTGGTATTGCTTACGGAATTGGTGCAAGAACCCTCAGGAGCAACGAAGATGTAATAAAGGGAATGGGGAAATCGATGTCAACAATGGGCACCTATATTGTACTGGTATTCTTTGCTGCACAGTTTGTTGCATATTTTAACTGGACTAACCTCGGACTAATATTTGCAATACAGGGGGCAGAGATTATCGGATCTGTAGGGATGGGAAGGATCCCCCTCATGATCAGTCTTGTATTGGTTTCCGCACTTGTAAATCTTGTAATTGGAAGCGCCTCAGCCAAATGGGCGATCCTGGCACCGGTATTTATCCCAATGTTCATGCTTCTCGGATACTCTCCCGAATTTACACAGCTTGCCTACAGGGTGGGCGACAGTGTAACGAATATTATAGCACCAATGATGTCATATTTTGCACTAATAGTGGCATTTATGGAAAAATACGAACCGAAGGCAGGTATAGGTACTGTTATTGCCACAATGCTCCCCTACTCAATAGTATTCCTTATAGTATGGCTTGCAATGCTTACAGCATGGATACTCCTTGGAGTACCGATAGGGCCGGGAGCGGAATTGTTTTATACATTATAGAAATTCATTATTAATTAAAATCAGCGATATGATATTTTTATTTATTGTTATCGGCTACCTGGTTGTTCTGATGTCAATTTCGGTCTGGAAAAGCTTCATAGTCAAAAATCAGGAGGACTTCATGGTGGCCGGGCGTTCCGTTTCAACTGCCAAGCTCGTGGGCACACTACTTTGCACCTGGATGGGCTCAGGAAGCCTGCTTGCCGGTGCGGGACTTGCCGCCAGGGTCGGTTTTTCTGAACTATGGATGGCAGCCGGTGCCTGGGTAGGTATCGTTATTGTATTTTTCCTTGCTGCAAGAGTAAGGCGTATTGCCGAATATACCGTTCCCGATATTCTGGAGCTGCGATACAACAAATGGGCGAGGATCCTCGGCACCATTGTAATTGTAATAGCATACACAACCATCGTGGGATACCAGTTTCGTGCAGGAGGCTTTGTACTTGACCTTGTTGCCGGGATACCCGAATGGCAGGGGGTGTTGCTTACGGCAGGATTTATAGTATTATTCACGGCATTTGCCGGAATGTTGTCAATTGTTTCGGTTGATATAATAAACGGTGCAGTTATTACAATTGCTGTTCTTATTGCCGTGCCGCTTGTTTTCTCAAGTATAGGTGGTGCAGAATACCTTACTGCAACCCTTGACCCGTCACATTTCACGATTTTCGGTGACAACAATTTTTTCTGGGCTATGGGTATCTTCCTGCCGACATTTTTCCTGCTCCTTGGAGAGTCCAACATGTACCAGAAATTCTTTTCTGCCAGAAATGAGAAGTCAGCCAAAAAGGCAGTTCTTTTCTGGGTAGTGGGAACCATAATTGTTGAAACCGCACTTGCATCGCTGGCTATCTTTGCTTTCAGCCATTTCAATGCTTTACCGGCCATATCCGATTTCTTCCTTTCGGAAGCCGATTCGGAGCGCATTATACTCCATACGGCACGCTACAGCACCGAAGTGGGTGTGCCATTGTGGGGCGGACTGCTGCTTATATGTGCCTCGGTTGCAATTATAACTTCCACAGGCAACAGCTTTCTGCTTACACCTTCAACCAATCTCACACGCGATATCTTCCAGCGGTTTGTTAATCCGGAAGCCAAAGGGAAATTCATTGTTGCATTCCAGAGATCAATGGTTGTTTTGCTGGGACTACTGGCATACCTGCTGCTGACACAGTTCGAAACAATTCTTGCTATGGCTCTCACCGCCTACACAATGGTGGGGGCAGGACTAACACCTGCGCTTCTTGCGGCATTCCTGTGGAAAAGGGTTACCGTTAAAGGAGGGGTGGCTTCAATAGCAACAGGAATGGGATTGACACTCCTAATAACCATAATAAACTCGATACTTACAAGCCTTTCGGGTGCGCCACTTCTTAGTGAAGAATACATAATCCTGCCTGCTGCAAGTTCCTCGATACTGGTTCTTATCATTGTGTCACTCTGCACTCCCCGTGATCCGAAAGAGAAGTGGGAGAAGTTTTACACAAAGGATACTTCACTTGCCGAAGCAATGAAAGAGGTTAAATCGGATACCTGAAAAGCCAGGAATGATAGAAAGAATTAACTGTGAAATTGGTTAAACCGGATACCCGAAAGACCAAAGGCAAATTGAAAACCTCCTCTGTGATTGAGGTTAAATAGGATACCTGAAAAGCCGCAGGCAAATTTAAAAAACCGTCCCTGCCGGACATTGACCGGGGGACGGTTTTTTTATCAGAAACGGGAAATGATTGTTACCGGTCTTCATCCCGGATCTCCTTCATGATGCCGGCAAGCTCCTCTTCTGTTTTATAGAGTTTTTCGCGGCATAGTTTAAGGAGTGAATAAGCTCTTTTTACTTTTTCAGTCAGATGATCAAGATCAATCTCTTCATTTTCCACCTCCTTCAATATCTCCTCAATCTCTGCAATTGCTTCCTTGTAAGTGGGGTTCTTTTTGGTCATCGTTCTCACTTTACTGTTTAAAATTGTAAATATAGTAAAGCACCGGAAAAAATCCTTTTCTAAGTATGAGGGAATACTATATGCAGGCGGGGACGGTAAAACAAAAGCGGCTCCCTTCCCCCTTTTTACTTTCCGCAATTATTTTCCCTCCGTTAATTTCAGCAAACTCCCTGCAAAGTATCAAACCCAGTCCGGTACCCTTTCTGGCCCCGCTACCGGAATAAATATGATTACCATCTATTTGAAAAATCTTTTCAAGCCTTTCCTGCTCAATCCCTTCACCGTTATCAGCAATACAAACTTTTGCAAAATCCTCCTTCAACGAGGAAGAAACTGTTACAGCACCCCCCTCCCGGGAATACTTTATTGCATTGTCAATCAGGTTTCGTAAAATACAGGCTACTAAATTTTTATCTGCATAAACAGTAAAATTATCACTTCCGGGTTGAAAAACGAGGGTAATATTTTTTTCATCTGCACTTTTTTCAGCTGACTGTATTTCAATTTTAATCAATCCGTTCAGATCAAATCTCTCGGGGGTGCAGTGAAGTGTTTTTGTTTGTGCAGCAGACCATTGCAACAGGTTTTCCAGCAGCCTGAAAAGGTTCCGGGATGAACGGTTGATGAAGTCTACCTGCTCCTTAACCTCATCAGCCTTCAGGTTATTAATGTTTTTTGCAATATTTTCAGAAGCACCAAGCAATTGATTGAACGGATTTTTAAGGTCATGTGCCACAATAGAAAAAAAACGGTCTTTTGTTGCATTGAGCTCTCTGAGTGATATCCCCGATAAGATAAGCTTCTCGTTCATATTTTCGAGTTCACTGTTTTTCTCCTTCAATATGCGGTTAGCCCTGGAACGTATCCCAAACCTCCGGGAAAAAATAAATAAAATAACTGCTGCAAGTATAATTGATATAATAATAAAAAAGTTCCTTGACTGTTGTTGGCGAAGGTTCATCTTCTGAACCTCATACTGTTTCTGAAGCAGTTCAATTTCCCTTTCTTTCGATTCGGTTTCAAAAATATTCTTGAGGTTAAGAAGGTTTTCTTCCGACTCTGCCTTAAAAAGGCTGTCCTTCATATTCAGATGCATTACAAAATAGTCATGTGCAGCTTTTGCATTACCGGTCGCTTCGAAATATTCTGAGAGATACCTGTAGTTTTCGCTCCTCAAATTATCAAGGCCAAGTTTTTCCGCCACTTCACCGCCCATTGAAAAATATTCGGAAGCCTTCCCCAAATTCCCGGTTTCAAGGTAAACCTTTCCAAGCCTGTTGTATAACGAAGCAAGAGGAAAGCTTTCCTCCGTCCCGGTTAAAATTTCCCTGGCAATATAATACTTCTCCAGTGATTTTGAGAACTCTTTTTTCAGGTAATAAACATTGGCAATTGCTGAATATGTCTTTCCCATTTCAGGATACTGTGCACGTTCTTCAAGTATGTCAAGCAACTCATAGTAATATTCATGAGCTCCCTCATAATCCCTGATTTCGGTTTTCAGAATGCCCAGGTTTGCAAGTGTAGAAGATACCAGAAGGTCGTCCCCGGTCATTCTTTTTGCATCAAGTGCTTTTTCAAGGTGACGGAGGGCATCCCCGAACATCTGCTGATGGAAATAAAGCAACCCGATATTGTTGAGTATACTCCCCTCTCTCCTGTAATCGTCCTTGTCGTGGATTATTTCATAAGCCGACTCATAGTATTCCAGCGCCCAGTCATAATTGTTTAAAAAATAGTGAACATTGCCGCTGCGGTTCAGGGCATCAGCCATCCCTGATAAGTAGCCGATCGATTCAGAAATTTTGTAAGCTTCGTTAGCATAATCAAGGCTCCTTTCAAAGGAGTAATCCCAGTATAAGCGGGAGATTTCCAGGAGCATATCAACCCTTTCACTCCCACTGGTACTCTCAAGGAGTATTTCCAGACTGTCTATTTTCTCTTTGTTTTGACCGTTTGTATTTACCGGACTAAAAAAGGAAAAAAGGATAATAATGGCAGCCGGCAAAAGTTTTATTCCGGTTCCTGCTGCTGAAACAGGCAATATTTTGAACAATCCGGTTAAAAAGGAAAAGTCCCGGCTTCTGTTGCTCAAATGTGAAAGCTTTTCACCTTTTCCTGCAGCATCTCTGTATGTGATAAAATTTTTCATGCCGGCACAGTAAATTTAAATATACTACCTTTTCCCGGACTGCTTTCAGCCCATATATCTCCACCGTTCTTTTCAACAAACTCCTTTGAAAGAGCCAGTCCCAGTCCGGTACCCTTTTCATCCTGAGTTCCTTTCTTTGAAACGTTATAATCAAAACTGAACAGTTTTGAGAGTTCGTCTGGTTCTATTCCGGTGCCATTGTCTTTTACCGATACCTCTATGAAGTTCCCGTCTTCCATGGATGACAATTCAACTTTGCCTCCTGTTGATGTAAATTTTATCGAATTGCTCAAAAGGTTCCTTATTACTGTGGAAAAAATATTTTTGTCCGCATAAACAGAATGGCTCTCTTCAATATTATTCTCCACAATTATTTTTTTCCTGTCGGAATGGATCTGCAGAGACTGAACCACTTCATCCGCAACCTCTTTCAGCTTGAACCTTACGGGCTCAAAATTTATGCTGCCGGTTTGACTCTTTGACCATTGCAGCAGATTTTCCAGAAGCTGATAAAGGTTTAGTGCAGATTTGTGTATAATGTCAACATAGGTTTTCACCTCATCCTTCTTGAACTCATCAATATTCTGAGAAAGTATTTCGGCGAAGCCCAGCAGGGCGTTGAAAGGATTTTTCAAATCGTGGGCAATTATCGAGAAGAACCTGTCTTTTGTGCTGCCAAGTTTTTTTTGCATTTGCTCCGAGCGGGACAGCTCCTCATTTATTTTTTCAAGCTCTTCATTTTTTTGCTTTAGCAGTTCTATGGATCTTTTCTTGAAAATATAAAGCCTGTAAATCAAAAAAAACAACACTAACAGAAGAAGAGCCACTCCGGCGAGGTAAAGCTGCATTCTTTGTTGCCTTTCAAGTGCAAGTTCCTGTATTTCATTATCTTTTTGCAGAATTTCCAACTCTTTTATCCGGCGTTCAGAATCGTGACGTATTTGCAGTTCGGCTATTACATCCCTCGACTCACTGGTATATATTCCCTCCCTGTATTCATCATATAACCTTCTGTACCTGAGAGCCCCGGAGTAATCGCCCAGCGATTCATACAGGTCGGCTCTGAAAAGATGGTTCTCCATTATAATTTCCCTTGCAGCCAGTTGGTTTGCAATCTCATACGCATCATCGAGGTATTCTGCAGCCTTTGTGTGTTCGCCCGTTAATATGAACAATTCGCCAATATTGTTGAAATTATTTGCAAGCTGGTATCTCCGTCCGCGTGACCTGTTTATATCTACTGAGATTAAATACGAATCCAGTGCATCGCTAAAGTTGCCCAAACGCGTTTGTACAAGTCCAATATTATTCGTTGCAGCAGCAATCCCGGTTTCATTGCCTGTTTCTTCATTTATTTCAAGTGCCCTGTTGTAGTATTCGAGGCTTTTTTCATAATCCTCCCGCTTGAAATGTATTATCCCAATATTATTGAAAACTACAGAAAAGCCAATCTGACCGTTTCCTGTATCTTCATAGATCTGCAGCGACCTCATATAATAATCGAGTGCAAGGTCGAAATTATCCAGTTTCTTGTGAATGTTCCCTATATTTATAAGAAGGGCTGCTTCATTCAGTACGTGACCCTCGTCCTCGAAAATAACAAGAGAATTCAGGTAGTTTTCAAGCGCCTGGTCATAAAGTGCCATATTGCTGTACATAGTACCCAGCCCATTAAAAACTGCAGCTATCTGGGTGCGGTCGCCTGATAAGCTGTACTTTTCGTATGCAATCCTGAAATACTCATTTGCCTTTTCAAAATTGTACATTGCCGATTTCAGCCTGCCAAGCATCAGGGCAAAGCCGGCAGCATCTTCCGATAGATCTTCCTCAACTGATAAATTGTATGCCTCTTTCAGGTGGTCGGACTGCAGGTCTCTCATACCAAGCATTGAATAAACCATCGAAAGGTTATTATGTGAAGCAATAATCCCGTCTATGTCACCGATTTCCTCCCTGATTTCAAGGGAACGGGTATAATAATCAAGGGATTCTTCATGATCGCCGGATAAATATTTAACATTCCCTATCCTGTTCAGCGCATCTGCTATCCCTTTCTGATTGTTCTCCCGGATTGCAAGACTAAGTGCCTCATCTGCATACTCCCTGCTTTTTTCAAGGGAGACATTCCAGTAAGCTCTTGAAATTTCATTCAGAATATCTATTCTTTCATCACCGGTTACATATACGAGCAAGGCTTCCAGACTGTCAATCTGCTCCTGCTGTGCAACTAATGGCGTACAAACGAAATATAACAGCGTAAAACATAATATAGTAAATGATCTTCCCATTAAAACCAAAACCTGTAGTAAAACATTTTATGTACGGCGTATTACTTTAATAACTCTACTTCCTATACGTCCGTCTTTGATTTTAGTTTCCATATAATCACTTATTTTAATGGATTTTACGCTTTTTAAAACTCTATTCTCATAGATTACAATTGCATATCCTCTTTTGAGCATATTTTCAGGATCAGCCATCGCCGTGTTTTTGTCCATTACAACCAGACTATCGTGCATTCTTCTGAAATATGAACCCACCGCAATGCCCAGTGAGGCTGACAAGTTGGAGAGTTTCACCCTTCCCGGTCTTATATAGCAGTTTTTAACTGAATGGTTAAAACGAAGAGTTATATGTCTGAATTTCTGACTGTTGTTCCTTATTGAATACCTTGCAGCATCATTTATCCGTTCTGCAAGTCCGGCAATCTCCCTTCCCTCCCTTTCCGAAACGAACCTCAGAACCGTACCCAGACGCTCCTGGCTGTTTTGCAGCCGGGTAATTTCAAAACTGACCAATGTTGAAACAGATTCCGATATCCTTCTGGACAGTTCAGTAACATGATCATCCATTGAGGTAAACAGATCTATTAGGAAAGTGCTCACTGCGGTGGGAGTTTTAAAGCTTTTGTAAGCAACCATGTCGGCTACTGTTACATCCCTTTCATGACCAATGCCGGTTAATACAGGGAGGGGAAACTGGGCAAGGTGGGATGCAAGATGGTAGGAGTTATAGGGCAGCAAATCTGATGTAGCCCCTCCCCCTCTTATTATAACCACCAGATCGAATTCGTCCTGTTGCAGGAAGATGTTTTCAAGTGATTCAACTATAGATTCATCAGCCTTGCTTCCCTGCATAAGTGACTGGAAAAGTTTTACAGAAAACCTGAATTCCCGGGGATTATTTTCAAGCTGGTGCATAAAATCCTGATAACCTGCTGCAGAAGACGAAGAAATAATTGCAATCCTTTTGGGAACATCCGGGAACGGCACTTTTTTGTTCATGTCAATTATACCGTCCTCTTCAAGCTTTTTAATAGTTTCAAGCCTTTTTTTCTCCATATCCCCCAATGTATAGGCAGGGTCTATATCCTTTACATTGAGACTCAAACCGTAAACGCTGTGAAATTCAACAGTAACTGAAAGCAATACACTTATTCCTGCAGTCAGGTTCTGACCGGTCGATACTTCAAAGTAGGGCTTCAGCATCCTGTATGTATAAGACCAGATATTTGCCCTTGCTTTTGCCACAATATTATCTGTATCAACATCCTTTTCAACAAGTTCAATGTAGCAGTGGCCTGACCTGTTTTCCCTTATCTCATGTATCTCACCCTTAACCCATAATGTTTCAGGGAAAGAGTGGGAAAGCGACTCTCCTATCTCATCGGTAAGTTCCAGTAAAGAGTATGTCTTGTCCTTCATTTGGTTTACTGCGGATTGGTTCCGGAAATTTTCAGCGTCTGTTGAAAAACATTTCTGTTTCATCGGGCTCGGGAATCCTGCCCCTTTGCTGTTCAATAAACCTGAACAGCTCCTGCTCCTTCATTATAAGTTCTTCCTCGTTTTCAGCAATACCTTCATTGTAAACAACCGTATAAAGGTGATCGCCGTTACTGTCGTAAAACTTCCAGTCCCCGTGCATAAGGTTGTTCCGGTAAAAGCCTTCAACTTCCTTATTCCCGTCAGACAGATACATAACAAAACTACCTTCGCGACTGCCGTTTTCATAATTCCCTTCAAGCTTCATCTGCCCGTTTTGGTAAAACTGCTTCCATGTGCCATGACGCAGATCGTTCCTGTAGTTGAGTTTCTGGGATACTTCCCCGCCGGTATAAAAGATCTCGGATACCCCGTGCCTTTCACCCATATCGTACTCCACCCTTGCCGTTAAAAGGCCCTCCCTGTGCCGTGAGAAGATCAGCCACACACTGTCCCTTTTCTCGTTTACATAATTGCCTTTGGCTGCCGGGAAACCGTTTTGATAAAACAGCTCTGCACTTGCCTTTGTACCGGTTTCATCAAAAACCATAACCGCCATTTTCCCGCCGTCGGGGAAATACCTTAAGAGTTCTCCAACAGGATTCCCGTCTTTGAAATGCCCCTTATACCTAATGTTTCCGTTTGGATACCTTTGCTCCCAGTAACCCTGTCTGAGTCCCTCACTATCAGTTTGGTTAATCTGTTTCTCCTGGGCTTCCGCAATAACAAAAGGTAAATTCAGAAGTAATACGAATAAAATGGTGATTTTCATAATTCCTGCCGGTTTTAGCTTTATATTGATGTTTCCAACCCCACCAGTGATGTGTTGTTTTTGTGATAAATATCGTTTTGATAACGCAACATCAATGTTTCAACCACATTCTATGTCAAAATTAGCCGATTATTCGGAAAGGTGCCAAAAAAAATGAGGGTTTTTTAAAAACCCTCCCTGATTGCCAGCAAAAAAAGGATGCCCTCCTGAGATAGTCCCAATAAAAGCAACATTAACCTTTTGTAATATTTAACCGGCCTCCCCCACCACCTTACTTACGTTCGGCATACGGCGGTTCCCTGCATGCCAGATATACAAAAGGGACTGCCCTTTGCGACAGTCCCCTTAACTCCTGTTAATTCCCCTGTTCTATTTTACCTCCTCAAAATCGACATCCGTTACATCATCATCATCCGAATCCTTTTTGCTGCTATCCTGTTTTTCGCCTTGTTCTCCGGTCTGGCCTTCATCAGCAGTGCTTCCCTGGGCCTGTCCGGCTTTGTAAAGCTCCTCCGATGCAGCCTGCCAGAGGCTGTTAAGTTCGGATGTAGCATTCTCAACAGCTTCAAGGTCCTCATTTTTATGAGCTTCCTTAAGTTTTTCAAGGGCTTTTTCTATCGGCTCCTTTTTGTCTGCCGGCAGCTTGTCGCCAAACTCCTTCATCTGTTTTTCAGTCTGGAATATCAGACTGTCAGCTGCATTCAGCTTATCTACCTTCTCCCTTATCTGTTTGTCTTCCTCTTCATAAGCCTTTGCTTCTTCCTTCATCTTCTTGATCTCATCTTCACTGAGGCCGGAGGAAGCTTCGATCCTTATACTCTGGTGCTTGCCGGTCGCCTTGTCCTTTGCGGAAACATTCAGAATGCCGTTTGCATCAATATCGAAAGTCACTTCGATCTGTGGCACGCCCCTTGGTGCCGGCGGGATACCATCAAGGTGGAATCTTCCTATAGTTTTATTCCCCTGTGCCATCGGGCGTTCACCCTGAAGCACATGGATCTCCACAGATGGCTGGTTATCAGCAGCAGTGGTAAAGACCTCGGTCTTTTTTGTCGGGATTGTTGTATTGGCTTCTATAAGCTTTGTCATTACACCACCCATAGTTTCTATACCAAGTGAAAGCGGTGTAACGTCAAGCAGCAGTACATCCTTCACTTCTCCTGTAAGAACACCACCCTGTATGGCTGCGCCTATTGCAACAACCTCATCGGGGTTTACTCCTTTTGAAGGCGCCCTGCCGAAAAAATCCTCAACCAGCTTCTGGACTGCCGGTATCCTTGTGGAACCTCCTACCAGTATAACCTCGTTTATATCAGATTTTGAAAGGCCTGCATCATCAAGCGCCTTTTTACAGGGTTCCAGTGTTGCCTGAATCAGGGCATCTGCCAGCTTTTCAAAATGTGACCTTGAAAGTGTTTTCACAAGGTGCTTTGGAATTCCGTCAACAGGCATTATATAGGGAAGGTTTATTTCGGTACTGGTAGAGCTTGATAACTCTATCTTTGCCTTTTCCGCTGCCTCCTTCAACCTTTGGAGCGCCATGGGATCCCTCTTCAGATCCACACCTTCATCCTTTTTGAACTCTTCAGCAAGCCAGTCAATTATAACCTGGTCAAAATCATCCCCACCAAGATGAGTATCACCATGTGTGGATTTAACTTCAAAAACCCCGTCGCCCAGTTCAAGTATCGATATATCGAATGTTCCGCCACCAAGGTCAAAAACGGCTATTTTCAAGTCCTGTGTCTTTTTGTCAAGACCATATGCCAGCGACGCTGCAGTAGGTTCATTTATTATCCTTTTCACTTTGAGTCCGGCAATCTCACCCGCCTCCTTTGTAGCCTGGCGCTGTGAATCGTCGAAATAAGCCGGGACAGTTATTACCGCCTCTGTCACCTCCTGTCCGAGATAATCTTCGGCTGTTTTTTTCATTTTCTGAACAACCATGGCTGATATCTCCTGGGGAGAATATTTGCGATCGTCAATCACAACACGCGGCAGGTCATTTTCACCTTTTTCAACCTTATAGGAAACCCTTTTTATCTCTTTCTGCAGATTACTGAATTTTTCTCCCATAAACCGCTTAATGGAATAAACGGTCTTCTCGGCATTGGTAATGGCCTGCCTCTTGGCCGGATCACCAACTTTCCTCTCACCGTTCTGAATAAAAGCAACCATTGATGGCGTAGTACGCTTTCCCTCGCTGTTGGGGATCACCACCGGCTCATTACCCTCCATTACGGCAACACATGAATTCGTTGTACCTAAATCTATTCCTATAATTTTTCCCATGATCTTTTCTTTGTTTTTATTATTACATTTTTTGTCATTCCAAATGGACAATGATTGTGCCACTCTTATAAATATGACATTAATATGTAATATTGGCACAACACTTCTGAAGCTGAACTCATTTTTTTTTCAGGTCAGGTGACAAAAAGGCAGGGCAAAAGAAATATATTTGTATGTAACTTTGTTTTGGAATATTTCATTTTAACTTGCAACCATACTCCTAAAACTATACTGTTATGTCAGTCAACGAAAGCTCCAAAGTAAGGAAAGTGACTACCCACGTACTTCACAAAATGAAGTTCCACGGGAAAAAGATCAGTATGATTACTGCATACGATTATTCCATGGCCAGGATCATTGATGCCACCGGGATAGATGTAGTACTGGTAGGCGACTCTGCTTCAAATGTGATGGCCGGCAATGAATCAACACTGCCTATTACGCTGGATCAGATGATATATCATGCTTCCTCGGTAGTTAAAGGTATCAAGAGAGCAATGGTTATAGTGGACATGCCATTCGGCACTTACCAGGGGAACTCTATGGAAGCGCTGTCATCTGCCGTGCGCATTATGAAGGAAACAGGCGCGCATGCCATTAAGATTGAAGGGGGTGCTGAAATAATTGAATCTGTAGAGCGCATCTTGTCGGCCGGAATTCCCGTGATGGGGCATCTTGGACTGACCCCGCAGTCAATCCATAAGTTCGGGACATACGTTGTACGTGCAACCGAAGAAGATGAAGCAAACAAACTGCTGAAAGATGCACATCTGCTTGAAGATGCCGGCTGCTTCTCCATTGTGCTGGAAAAAGTACCTGCAAAGCTGGCTGCGAAAGTCACACAGGCATTAAAAATACCTATCATAGGAATAGGTGCCGGCCTCGATGTGGACGGACAGGTACTTGTTCTCCACGACATGCTGGGTATAACCCAGAATTTCTCCCCCCGGTTTTTAAGAAGGTACCACAACCTTTATGAAGAGATAAGGGGGGCTGTGCAGGCTTATGTGGAAGATGTGAAGAACCTGGATTTCCCCAATGAAAGGGAGCAATACTGAAGGGAAAATGACGGGACTGCCTTCTGTGTTATATGAAGACAACCATTTGATTGCCGTGAACAAGCGGGTTTCTGACCTTGTTCAGGGAGATGTAACGGGCGACCTGTCACTTGACACTATTCTGAAACAATACATTAAGGAAAAGTACGGGAAACCCGGACGGGTTTTCCTGGGGGTGGTGCACCGGCTCGACAGGCCTGTAAGCGGTGTTACGGTGTTTGCCAAAACCAGCAAAAGTCTTTCAAGGATGAATGATCTCTTCCGGGAGGGGAAGGTGAAAAAGATCTACTGGGCGATAACAGCAAAACCCCCTCCTTCGGAATCGGGGGTTTTAACTCATTTTCTGAAAAAGAACCCCCGCCTGAACAAATCCTATGCTTATGAAAAACCTTTGGCCGGAAGTAAGGAAGCAAAACTTGCATACAGAATAACCGGCCGCATTGAAAAATATTATCTTCTCGAAATAGACCTGATGACAGGACGTCACCACCAGATCAGAAGTCAGCTTTCCATAACTGGTTGCCCGGTAAAGGGCGACCTGAAATACGGTTTCCCCCGCTCCAATCCGGATGGTGGCATATCACTGCATGCAAGGGAACTGCAATTTGAGCACCCGGTCAGGAACGAACCCCTTAGAATTGTGGCACCTGTACCGGAAGATAAAATATGGGGCTATTTTTCCGGGATTGACAGTCCGCTGTGATCGAAGAAAAATTTTTAAATAGTTGGTAAACATAAATCAGGGAGTTTCGTATAAAATAGGCATGAGTCTCTCATCATTGCATGGCACAGGGTTGAAGAAGCATCTTTTGATCGGAGGTGATCAGAAGAAGTCGCTTCTGCTATTAAGAAAAACCCTTGAAGTATTTCATGCTGAGTTTACCGTTGACACAGCCGGCAGTCAGGCTGAACTCTTCAGGTGTGCAAGAAAGAGGAAACCTGATCTTATAATACTGGATTATTGCAAAATAGATTGCAAGTCAGTTGAAGTTGCCGGTTCAGTAAAGCAGGTTTCTCTTACAAGTGGAATACCCATAATAATGACAACAGATTTTTCCTCATCACGCGATATTCAGAACGCAATAAATGCAGGAGTAATAGACTTTATCCGCAAGCCGGTTGAAAGATCGGAATTGCTGATTCTAATAAAAACAGTAATAGAACACAACAGGCTATTGATGGAAAATATCCGGCAGGCAAACGAACTTAAAAAGCTTTCACTGATTGTAAACAGTTCCGACAACTCTATTATCATTTATGACGTTGACGGCAATATTGAATGGGTTAACAGCGCATTTGAAAAAATTTACGGGTGTAATCCGGTTGACTTTAAGGAAAAATCTGCAATTCATCCGGAAATGTCGGAATCAGGCAAAAGATTTTCAGCAGCACTAAAACAATGCAGGGAAAAGAAGACATGGGTAAGTTATGAACACTCACTCACCGGCACTGACGGGGAAAAAAAATGGCTTCACACATCCCTTACACCTGTATTCAATGAATCAGGCAAACTGGAAAATTTCATAGCTGTTGAAACCGAAATAACCGGACTTAAGCTGGCCGAAACACGGCTTATACATCAGAATAACGATCTTATAAAACTGACGGTAAACCTGGAACAGGCCAACCAGAAGCTGGCTGAACAGCGCCTTGAGATACAAAATAAAAAGAAAGAGATAGAGGAACAGAAAAAAATATCCGATAATCTGCTCCTTAATATTTTCCCTTATGAAATTGGAGAACAACTTAAGATGAAGGGTACAGCTACCCCCAAGCACTACAGGATGGTTTCTGTCATGTTCACCGATTTTGCAGGATTCTCCAAGCTCACTGAAATAACACCGGTACATGAATTGATAAGGGAGCTGAACTTCTACTTTGAAAAATTCGATGAAATAATTAGAAGGCATTTTATTGAAAAGATAAAGACAATGGGGGATTCATATATGTGTGCGGGAGGAATACCGCTTCGCAACAGAAGCAACCCCATTGACACGGTTCTGGCTGCCATGGAGATACAGGATCTGGTCAACCGGCTCAACAAACAAAAGAAAAAAGAGGGTCGCGAAATATGGGAGATCAGGACAGGCATCCATACCGGGGAGGTTATTGCCGGAGTTATAGGCAGGCAAAAGATGGCATACGATATATGGGGGAAAACGGTCAATACGGCAAGTCAAATGGAATCGAAAGGTAAAACGGGGATGATCAATATTTCAGAAACAACATACATGCATATAAAGGATTATTTCGACTGCACATACCGCGGCAAGATAAGTGTAAAGCATCTCGATCAGGTTGATATGTATTTTGTTAATGGACTGAAGCCTGAATTTTCAGTTGACAAAAACGGTTTTGAACCCAATAACGAGTTCAAAAAAATCCTGGCCACCTATTGAACACTTCATTTTATAAATATTATTTTTGTCTGTAAACTATTGGCAGTACAAAATACAGGTCGACCGTGACAATATTTTTACGAAATTGAATAAAACCATTGTCATGGTAAGACAGATAAAGCCAATTACATAATAGAAATACTTCTTATGAAGCTAATCTGGATAACATTTATTATAATTTTGCTGGCGACTTCGTGTAAATCCTATCGCTACACTGCACCTTCCATATCACTCAGCCGTCAGGAATACATAGATAACTACCGGGATATTGCAATCCGGGAAATGCACCGTACCGGAATTCCTGCAAGTATAAAACTGGGACAGGCAATACTTGAATCAGGTGACGGCAACAGTACCCTTGCAAGGGTGGGAAACAACCATTTCGGGATCAAGTGCCATGACTGGACTGGCAGAAGGATATATCACGATGACGATGAGCGTAATGAATGTTTCAGGCGCTACCGCAACCCTGAGGAATCGTTTCTTGATCACTCCGATTTTCTGACCGGCCGGCCGCGTTATGGGCCGCTTTTCCAGCTCGATCAGCATGATTACAGGGCATGGGCACGCGGACTGCAGGAAGCGGGTTATGCAACAGACCCCAATTATGCAAGTAAACTGATACGTATAATTGAGGAAAACGAGCTGTACCAATATGACAGGGAAGGCGGACGACTGGCTGACAGAAGGGCGACAACACGTGAACCTTACAGGCCCGGAACCGATAGTGACCTTGAAGTAATGTCACGCAACCGGGTCAATTACATCATCTCCCGTGAAGGCGATACATTTGAAAGCCTGGCACGTGAGCTTGATATGAAACCCTGGGAGTTTTACCGTTACAATGACCTTCCGCGGGAATACCAGTTGAACGGTGGAGAAATAGTTTATCTTCAGCCCAAGCGGTTTCGTTCCGAGAAAGGTTTGAGGGAACATGTGGTCAGCGAGGGAGAATCGATGCATTGCATATCGCAGCTTTACGGAATCAGGCTCAGGTGGTTGCTAAGGAGAAACGGAATGAGTTCCGACAAAAGGCCAGAACCGGGAACCGTTATAAGGCTGAGGTAAAAAGCTGCCACAAATTAATACCAAGTCATCCCCGCATCAAAATATCCCGCACCTTGCTAATGCAGGAAAGCTGAACTGCCGGAACATTTTTCAGCTGCCGCAGGAAAAAACCCCGACTATTTCCTACTTCAGGAATGCAGAGTTTCCGAAACTG
This sequence comes from Bacteroidota bacterium, assembly GCA_003551495.1. Lineage (GTDB taxonomy): Bacteria > Bacteroidota > Bacteroidia > Bacteroidales > PUMT01 > PUMT01. The sequence continues at coordinate 782 of PUMT01000080.1, read as the reverse complement.
CAACCTCTCAGGAACTCCCGTGTATCAAGACGCTTCCTGCCTGCTGTCTGAAGCGATTTAACCGCGATAACCCCTTCACCGCAGGCAATATGAATATAGCTCTCATTATCGGTCACTATATTTCCGGGGAAAGTGTTGTGGGACTTGCCTTCAGCCGATGCAAAAAATATTTTCAATGTTGTTTTTTCACTGCCATCTTCAAAAAGAGTACTCCATGCAGCAGGGAATGGACTGAGTCCCCTGATAAAATTGAAAATTTCATAACAGCTCCTCTCCCAGTCAATTCGGCAATCATCCCTGTAGATCCTGGGAGCGACCGGCAGTTCATTTTTATTATCAGGAATCAACTGATCCTGGGCGACGGGTGTCAGCTTGTCATACAGAACCCCATCTATCGTTTCATCAAGCAGTCCGGCTCCTTCCACCATAAGCCTGTCATGCAGCTCACCTGCCGTTTCATGGGGGCCTATGGCAACTTTGCGTTGTAAAAGCACTTTACCGGTATCAATCTCTTTTTCTATAAAGAACGTGGTTAACCCGGTCACCTCCTCACCATTCATTATTGCATGATTGATAGGTGCAGCTCCCCTGTAGAGCGGGAGAAGTGAAGCATGCAGGTTAATGCACCCCTTTGGAGGGATTGACCAAACCTCCCCGGGCAACATACGGAAAGCTACCACTGCAATTATATCCGGATTAAGCTCTTTGAGCCGGCTGATAAATTCGGGATCATTCAGATTTGCCGGCTGAAGTACAGGCAGTCCCAATTCCAGGGCAGCCTT
>PUMT01000116.1 GCA_003551495.1 Bacteroidota bacterium | reverse complement strand
TGTTTGGCAACCGGTATACCGGCGCCGGCCACAACAAAAGCTGAAAGGGTTGATATGTTGAAAGTGTTCTTGCCGTCACCTCCTGTACCGCATACATCTATTGCATCCCTTCCGTTCAGTTCAACCCTGTGTGCCAGTTCCAGCAGGGCTTCCCTGAAACCAAGCAGTTCTTCCAGACTGATGTTTCTCATTATATATGCTGTGAGAATTGCGGCGCTTTGTGATTCATTCACATTGCCATTGGCAATACCATGCATCAGATCCATTGCTTCGGATCTTGAAAGGCGTTGAGATTCAAGAAGTTTTGTTAGTATTTTCTTCATTTTTTCCGGTATTTAAAAATTGTTCAGCCAGTTTTTTATAATAGTTTTTCCCATGGGAGTGAGTATGGATTCAGGATGAAACTGCACACCGCAAACATCGTGTTGTATGTGGCTCAATGCCATGATATTGCCTTTGTCATCTACCGCTTCCACCCTCAGGGAATCAGGTATGCGGTCAGGATCCACCACCCATGAATGATATCTCCCGCCTTCAAACTGAGCCGGCATACCGGAGAATATATAGTGGGGCGGACTGGAAACCTTTACCGGCGCAGCCACCCCGTGGAAAACCGTGGCAAGGTTTAGCAGTTTCCCTCCCCATACTTCGGCAATGGACTGCATTCCGAGGCATACGCCAAATATCCTTTTGTTTTTGCTGCAATGGCTGACCAGTCCGTTTAATATACCTGCATCCCGTGGCAGTCCGGGACCGGGGGAAAGGATAATCCCGTCATACCTGTCGGTTTCAGCAACGGTCATCTGGTCATTCCTGATAACGTCAACCTCAAATCCACTGAAATCGTTTACATAATGTACGAGGTTATAAGTGAACGAGTCGTAGTTGTCAAGTATCAGTATCCGCTTCATATAATTTTTATTGTTTAGTTTTTTTTGAATAGTTTGAATTATATGACCTTCAGAACTTTTCTGCTTCCCTGATGGCACTCCGGAGAGCCTCCAGCTTCCCGTTCACCTCTTCCAGCTCATTTTCCGGTAAGGAACCCACAACCGTTCCGGCACCTGCCTGGTAAAACAATTTACCATTGCGGCTCAAAAAAGAGCGGATCATAATTGCATGGTTAAGGTCTCCTTCCGGGTCAATAAAGCCTATTGCCCCACCGTAAACTCCCCTGGCATGTGGTTCATATTTGTCAATTAGTTGCATCGCCCTGTGTTTGGGGGCACCGGTAAGGGTGCCTGCAGGAAAAGTGTCAGCAAAGAACCTGTACAGGCTTGCCCCCTCCTTTATTTTTCCGCTTACAACCGATACGAGGTGAATAACATGTGAATAGGTGTGGACTTCCCTTAGTTTTTCAACTTTAATATCGTCTGAGTGGCGGCTCAGGTCATTCCTTGCCAGATCGACCAGCATCGAGTGTTCGCTGTTCTCCTTGGGGTCGTTCAGCAGCTTGTTCACCAGTTTTATTTCTTCCGCACTGTCGCCTGTCCTGTTAACCGTCCCAGCTATTGGATTTATAGTTGCCCTGCCTTTAGATATCTGAAGCTGGGTTTCGGGTGAAGAACCGAATAGTTTGAAATCCATATAGTCGAAGAAAAAGAGGTATGGCGAAGGGTTGATTGAACGAAGCGCCCTGTAAACATTGAACTCGTCACCTGTAAACTCCCTGGTGAACTGCCTTGAGAGGACTATCTGAAGCACATCACCTGCCTTACAGTGGTTTATCCCTTTATTTACCATTTCCCTGAACCGGTTGTCGGTCATCCCGCAATTTTCTTTTCCTTTCATACGGAAAGGGAAAGTTGCCGGATTGCGGTTTGCAAGCAGGGATATTACCCTTTCAGTTTCACTTTCAGCTTCCTCGTTAGAGAATTCATGAATGGCCAGGGTGTCATTGTAATGGTTGAAAGCGATCACCACCTGGTAAAGGTCGTATTTGGCCAGCGGTACAGGGTCTTTATCGTTATAGGGATTTTGGAGGTTGACATTGTCAAAGTAGTTAACCATATCGTAACCGGTATAGCCAAAGATAGAGGGAACCTTTTTGTCTTCGGCCCCTTCACCTGTATCAACCGACCCGATGAACCTGTCCACCAGCTCTACGGGATGTTCCATACCCTCCAGCATGATATGCCTGGATATCTGCATGTTGTTTCTTATTACAGCCCTGTCGTGCAACACCTCTATCCCGTAAACAGGCTTGATGCAAATAAAAGAGAATGCATCGTGCCTTGAACTGTAATCGGTACATTCAAGCAGAATTGACTGGGGATAGAAATCCCTTAGCCTGAGATATATTCCGACCGGTGTAAATGTATCGGAAGGCATTTCCCTGGAGGTTTTTTTCAGTTTCAGCTTATCCATTATCATTTTAAGTTTTATGTTCATTAACGAAGAAAGCCCGCTTATGCTAAGCGGGCTTTCCTGGAAATTCTGCAACAAGTGTATAAGGTTACATCCACACAAAGGGCTTAGCACTTAACGAACGCTGTCCGCAGTACCACCACCATGCATGTATGTTAATCAGTTTTTTCATTTATTGTTAAATAATTGTTCCGGCAAATCCGGATTTTAATCCCTGCAATATTATCTATTTTTTTTAAAAAGAAAAAATTTTTAAAAAATTTATCCGGTTATTTCCAGCATTACTATCCGCCTTGTATGGCTTGTTATCCTGAACCTGTTGTCAATGCGATGCCCGGCGATCCACGCTATTTTATTGCCTGAGGCAATTATCCATGCCGCTTCCTTTTCAACAAGCGAGAATTTATTATCCACAAAAAAATCGCTTACCTTTTTCATCCCGGTCATTCCAAGAGGCTGGAAGTAATCCCCTTTCCTCCACTTCCTTATAATAAGCGGGAAGTGTAGCAGGTCTGCATCAAGGCATGCAATATTTGCATTTGAGGGGATACGGAAACCCTGATCAGCCTCGACTGTTTTTATGGTCATTTGCAAAGGTTGCTCAATGCGGTTGGTGCCTTCTTCGATATAAAAGAGTGGCTCCCCTTCGCTTTTGAGGGGGGTGACAAGCAGATGGTCGCGGTCTTTCACCAGCCTGTGGGTAGGGGAGAAGAACATCCTGCCGGGGGCACTGTCAAGCGAGTCAATTATATCGGGAACCTGTCCGGGTGAAAAGCTCCATTTTTTCAGAAACTCGTAAAGATAAACGTGCAAAGGTGTAAGCTGAAGAAGTTTGTCAACTTTTAAAACCGCCTCTTCCCCGGATTCCCTGCATACCAGGTGAAATTTTTCGGTAATTGCCTGATTGTAAACTTCTGCGGCCTCCTTTATACGGAGGGTGTTTTCATAAGCTGTTGTAATAAAAGAGGGATTGATCTTTTCCAGTTCAGGGATGACCCTGTTCCTGATCCTGTTCCTGTGGTATTTGACCTCCCGGTTGCTGCTGTCTTCGTGGTATGTGACCCCTTCTTTTTCAGCAAATTTTTCTATCTCCTCCCTGGAGGCAAACAGAAGCGGTCTGATAACTGATGCACTTTTTGATCCCATCCCTGTCAGTCCCATTATTCCTGTCCCCCTGCAAATATTCAGTATGAAAGTCTCTGCAAGATCGTTCCTGTTGTGCGCAATAGCTACATATGCGGCACCGGTCTCTTTGAGAAGTCCGGAAAACCATTTATACCTCAGCTCACGTGCAGCCATCTGAGGTGATATTCCCAGTGTTTTTGCATGATCTTCCGTATCAAATCTTTTGCTGTAAAATGGGATGTTCCTTTCATGGCAGTGGTTCCTTACAAACTCTTCGTCGCGGTCCGACTCATCGCCGCGCAACCCGAAGTTGCAGTGAGCCACAATAATATTGAAGCCTGCCCTGAGAAACAGCTCCAGCATAACCATTGAATCGATGCCTCCGCTTACCCCCAGCAATATTTTCTGTTGCGGGGTAATAAGATTCTCATTTTTCAGGTAATCTTTGAATGCTTCAAGCATAACTGTCCATCAGGTTTTTTTGCAATTTAACAAAAAAGAGGTGATTAACAGTCAGCCATATGTTAATCATCTTTTTCAGTTGCGGGGGGCTTGCCGGATTTCACCTGCCGTTATCTGCAACCATGGGAAAAAGCTTAATCATCCTTTCCGGTTGCAGGGGGCCTTACCGGGGCTGATTTGATAAATCGCCTGAAAATACTGGTAAGTGCCCAAACAGCTATTATGAACCATACTATATTCAGGAATGCCGAAGGGAAAGCCCTGTAATAAACAGTGTTGACAATGAGAAACAGGCTTCCCGTAAGGTTCAGAATCTGGTACAGAAGGGAAGTGCTCCTGACCTTGTTGGAGGATATAAGTGCATAGCCAAGTATTATTTCGAATGAACCGATCCACCCGAGTATATCAATTACAAGCCTGGTTTCCATAATTTTTACCGGTGATTGTGTACCAGCCGCAGCCCGTTTGTTTCGTGCAGCCTTGCAACCGGATAGCGCCTGTAGGTTTTTTCAAAATAGGGAGAATTTTCGTAAATGAAGTTGAGTTGTGCACGTGCATTTTGTGCAAAATCTTCATCTTCATCCCTTCTCCGTTCAAACCTTTCCCTCAGCCGGGGGTCTTCTTCCAGCAGCTCTTCGGCAATTGAGTCAAAAAAAGCCGGAGAAAAATACTCTATCCTGTTAAGTATCGGGTCGAAAAAGTTCCAGCGGAAAAAGGAATCTGTCCCATAGGGCTCCAGTGTCTGCACGATAAAGTTGTTGGCAGGCTGGTTGGTTTTTATAATATAGTCGCCTTTATAATATCTGATCTCCTGTCTCTCTTTTCTGGTTTCAATATTTCCGTGAGGATACCTGCCGCTTATAACCCGGTTACTGGTGGTATTGCCGGTTATATAATACACATCCACTGAAAGAGTTGTATCGGAAGCAAGGCGGCTCATTTCAACACCTGATGACTTAAGCCTTCTGACAACATCATCCCAGGCCTGCGGAATTATATATGCTTCCGGTTTGTTTACCTGAAGTGTGGGTTTGTAATGGGTGTAGTAGGGTATCTCTTCCCTGAAAGGCCTCTCATGGTCATAATAGAGCACTTCCTGTCCGGTTACATTACTTTTCCTGTACCCCCTTTCGTAGCCCCTGAATGTGATGAGGTCATAGTTAGTTGTGTCCAGTTGCCATTCAAGTGTGAACGATTCCTGGTTTCTTGTACTTTCATTTGCCTTCTTCCTCACTTCTGCTATTTCCCTGTGGTTGCGGTTGGCAAAGTCGGCTACCGAAACCAGGAAGTGATATGTGGACAAAACCCTTTCATGGTATGGTTTCAGCATATGCGACTCAACCATGAAGCCGATTGTATTGAAAAGAGCTGTGTATCCTGTGGAGTACCTGGGAGTGTCCATGAATGAAATAATGCCGTTGCGCGGATCACCCCTCATGGACTGCACATAGGGTATCATTTCATAGCCGGTCTTCTCCATCATTTCATAAAGCTCAGGGCAAAGTTCTTCCCTCATGTAAGTCTCTATATAGGGGTTTGCTTTGCTGAACTGAGTGGGGATCAGGGTGATTACGTACGGGTAGTCTGCCCCGTTGGTCGTGTGGGTGTCAATGAATATATCAGGTTGCCATTTGTGAAAGATCTCCCGGAATGAGAAGGTATTACGGGTATCGGCCTTCACAAAGTCGCGGTTCAGGTCGTAATTGGCAGCATTGGCGCGGAAACCCTGCTCTTCGGGACCCACCTGGTTGGCACGGTTGTAGGGGCTTCTGTTGAGAAACCCTCCGATGCTGTAAACCGGGATTATGCAGATAACCGTATTTTCAAGAACTCCGGCAAGTCCGTTGCGGTTGTTGAGTATATCGCCGGCCAGCTTAAGGGATGCGTCAACACCGTTAGGTTCACCCGCATGGATGGCATTATTCACAAGTATAACGGTCTTTCCTTTCTTTTTGAGTGATACCGGATCGAAATCCCCGTCACCTGAAATTACGAAAAGGTGAAGCGGCCTGCCTGAATCGGTTTTTCCGCCGGTAATAAGCCTTGCCATGCTGTGGTTTGATGCAAGTTGCTCATACATTTCAATTACCTCGTCATGGGAAGGAGCGCGGTTGTTCATATAATCCAGTTCAGGTTGTTGTGCGCGGGATTTTTGAATGCAAACTGACAGGGAAAAAAGTGAAATTACAAAGATGAAAATGATTTGCTTCATAACGTACAGGTATAATAATGTCAGGGGGCGACTGTTGAGGGACAGCCGCCTGTTAATGTAAAACGGATTTTTTAAAACAAAAACCGGGTAACATCAGAAAAAAGGGAATCCACCGGGCAAATCGGAGTTTTCAGTTGTTGCTTTCTTTTTTGATTATCTCCTTTGCCATGTCCAGTATAGTGGTGTCTTCAATTAATACTATTCCTCCGTTGGGTCCTTTTTCCAGATGAATACCTACACTTTCACCCTGATTGTAGTTTGCGCCTCCGAAATAATTCCTGACTGTTTCAATATTCAGGTTAAGTTCCTTTGCTATCCTGCCCATACTTCCGTCGGGCAGACTGTCTTTCAGTTTTCGCAACTCATTGAAAGTCATGGTAGTCATGCCGCACATATATTTGGTTTTATAACGTTTAATTAGAAACTATAAAGTTACCAAATCATCTTGTGAAAAGAAATTTTTTAATGACAATTTTGACTTTGGAATGTGTTACTCCCAGTATTTGAGATTGTTGTCATTGTTGCTGTTTTACTTTCACGGATTTTCCGGCTTCACATTTGTTATCTGACTGAATCAGGTGGTTATATCACCTTTCAGGGATATAAAGCTGTTCAAAACCTGGAGTGGCCGGTATGAATTTACTGCGATTCATCCTTCACAACAT
>PUMT01000244.1 GCA_003551495.1 Bacteroidota bacterium | reverse complement strand
TACTGATCTATGAAAACCAAATCTTTGATTCATTACTTGTTAAGGAATCTGAACGGTTGGTACGCAGCAGGGGGTACATAACCGATGTGTTGTTTTTTATTCAGGTTGCCTTTGAAAACTCTGATTCAGTATGGTCAACCGACTTTATGCAGTTCAAATTTAACACTCAGGATTATTGGGCAGGCAAAGCCACCCGCATATTCAAGGTCAATACAGAATTCGGCCGTTCAACCAAATTAATTTCTGCAGTGCGGTTTAACCGGATCCGATACCTTGAAAAGCCACCAGAAGAGGTCGATACACTTAAGTATTACACCAGTGAAAATTTTTACCTGGCTGGTATTGGTATTTCTGCCAGGCTATATGTTCAGGATAAGTATATTTTCAAATTTGGAATAACAGAGGATGTTCCGGTAGGCAGGGTTATGAAACTTACAGGTGGTTACCGGAGGAAAAATGATATAGGAATTGTAACTGGTAAATATTAAACAACCCTCATTAAGAGTTACCTCATTTGCCTCTTCAGAATGTTTACGGTAAGTAATGTTGCCGTTTAAAATGCAAATTGAATCAATATTGAGAGTGCTGGGTATTAATTTATCAGTTAATGATTAATTCTCGACTAAGATGACTGCCCTGAAAAATTGTCTATATGCATTATAATTCAAAGATGAAGCAACCTGGTTTAAATTTCTTTATATAATTCATGAAAAGAGTTACAAAATTAATATAACAGGTATGGACGTATTTCACTCTGGTATAAAATGGAATAGAATTTGGCTATGTTAAAAAAGGGGATAAACTAATTAGCTGATAATTAAGCCTCAATTAACAAAAATGTACAGTTTACCAGGAAATGCGTGAATAATGTAAATTTTTCATCAAATTATGTAACTGTTACTTTACCAGGCTGACGTACATTTATTCGATGATTCCGTTGAAATATAAAATGAGGCATTATGCATACTAATTCAAATGGATACTGGAGCCTGAAAAAGGAGAAACTCAAACAGAAATTTCCATTGATTACCGATGAAGATTTGCAATATTACGAAGGAAAAGAAAAGATAATGATAGAAATTCTGGCATATAAACTCAAAACAACAGAAATGGAGCTGATTACTATTCTTGAAAATCTTTAAGAAGGTCGGCAAACAATTCAAAAATTTTCCCGGAAATTCAAAAATAAGTGTCCCAATGGGGGTGAGGCAATATTAGTTGAATCTGGTTTGTAAAATGTATAATTTATTTGTGAATTTATGTAACACTTCCCGGATTTTAAAGGCCCACCTTTGTAAGGTGCATAGTATGCACAAAAGGAATCTCAGATAGAGGTTTAATTAAAAAAACAGAAGCTATGAAAACAATAAAGATGACTTATCTGGCAAAATCATTGGTTTTAGGGATGTTTGCTACACTGCTGTTATTTACAATTAATTCATGTACAGAAAAGGCATATTTTTTAAAATCTTCGGTTGTTCCGGCTGCAGAAGGAGCTGTGAAAGTTAAAAAAGACAAAAACGATAATTATGTCCTTAATATGGAAATAAAAAATCTTGCTGAAATATACAGACTACAACCACCTAAAAAACATTATGTAGTCTGGATGGAGACAGATCGTGGATCAACGAGAAATGTAGGACTGTTAACCAGTTCGATAAGGCTCAAAGCATCTTTTGAAACAGTATCTACCCTGAAACCAACAAGGATATTTATAACAGCCGAAGAAGACGGAGATGTGCAATACCCTGGTTCCATGGTTGTTTTAACAACAGAAAGATTATAAGTTTGATCATAAAAGCTGCTGATCATTAGCCATTATTCATATTTCCGGATCAATCTATTCTTGTTTTACCTTTTTATGGAAGATTGAAAATATTTCCTTATGAAAAAAATAATTTATTTACTGCTTACCGCATCTCTTTTAGCAGGTTGTGTGTTAAACATGGTAACCGGCCGCAAACAACTGAACCTTGTAAACGAGTCAGAGTTACAGTTAATGGCTGCCGATCAATACAGTACATTCCTGTCAGATAACAAAGTATTAAATCCCGGAACCAATAAAGATGCTGCAATGGTCCACCGCACAGGAACGAATATTGCAAATGCCATAGAGAAATATTATAGCAGCAAGAGACAGGAATCGATACTGGAAGGGTATAAATGGGAATTTAATTCTATTGATAGTAAAGAGGTTAATGCATGGTGTATGCCTGGAGGGAAGGTGGTTATATATACAGTTGTAGCCAATGGAAAGAAACACTGTGACATAATAAAATATTAGGAGTTTGCCGAAAATCCATAAGAGTAGGCATAATTAAAACATAGAAAAACATGAATACAACAATGAAATTAGTTTTAGCCATCACCATGTTAGTAATGATAGCTTGTGGTCAATCAAAAAAAGAAGAAGAAACCACAGCAAAAGATGTTAAGGAAGAACTGCAGGATGTAGTTGATGCTTCCAGGGCATATACATCAGAAGCGATTGATGATTTAAACGCCGAAATCAATAAAATGAAAGAAAGTGTTAAAAATGAGATGGAAAAAGCCGGCAAAGAGTATGATGCCCTGAGTGACGAATTAAAGTCTAATTACAAAAACCAGAAAGCTGAACTTGAAAATCAGCAAAGGAAACTGGAAAAGAAGATAGAAGAGTATAATCAAGCCGGTGAAGATAAAAAGGCTGAACTTAAGGAAGAAGCAGAACAACTTAAAAGTGCTCTCGATAAAAGCATTGATACCTTTCAAAAAGAAATGGCTGACGAAACTAAAGAATAATGAAAGCTGTTAAAATAGTAATTCTGCTTCTGCTGTTTGCAATCGTATTAACATTTGCATACCAGAACCTTGAAAAGGTAGATGTTACTTTTATTATTTGGAGTATTACCCTACCTTTTTCATTAGCAATCTTTTTATCTTTCATCATAGGTGTATTAGCCGGAGGGTTGGCAATTTTTTCTTTAAGAAAAAAGAAGAAAGATGATAATTGTGAGGAACAAGCTGACACTAAATCTGACAAAACAGAAAACTTTGCATGATTGAATATATTTGTATTTTTATTAAATTGTATAACTTTTTTAAATCGATTAAACTATGAGTAATTATCACGAACCAAGTAAAAGTTAAGCGAAAAAACTAAATCTTTCACCAGAGCGCTCAACAGCCTGAAAGAAGAAATTGAAGCCGTTGACTGGTACAATCAACGTGTTGATGTAGAAAAAGATGAATCATTAAAGAGCATCTTAATGAGTTTCTTTTTAAAAACGGTGAGATTTCACATTAAACTGAATTACATAAAATGAAAAGAATTGTATTTACTTCAATTTTTTGTGGGATTTTGTTTTCAATTTCCACAAATGCACAAGAGGATTCATCATCAGTTGATAAGTTAAGGGGCTTTATTCAAAAAGGATTATTTTACCCTCAATGTTTTATTACAAAATGAGGGGCGTTTTTCTTTTAAAGATGATGATTTTCAAGGTGGAAGGACCTTTAGCACTTCCAATGCCAGAATTAGCCTGAAAGGAAAATTCGATGGTGGATTCTTTTATCGACTATATGTTGATGCTGCGCCTGAGCCAACTCTATTGGATGCCTATATTGGGTATAAACTTCATGATGCCTTTAGTTTTTCGGTAGGCTCTATGAAACCTAAACAAACACTGGACTATATTCCCAGTCCTGCCGACAACAACTTTGTTGACCGGGCAACAATGACAGGATTATTGGTTGGTTCCCGTGAGATTGGCATTTCAACAACTGGCGATATTGGGGGATTTTATTACTATACAGGTCTGTTTAATGGCAGCCGTTTGAACACCAATAATAACAATAAATTTTACGGTATAGGCAGGATTCAATACACCGTGAACAATTTAATACCAGGTACTGTACAACTTGCTTTAAGTGGGTCGCACGGTGATTCTGAAGAAACAGTAAGCGGCAGTAGTGGTCCATTATTACGAGGGAAACGCACAATTATTGGTTCTGACATTGAGGTTGAGTGGAACAGATTGTACCTTGCTGCAGAATACCTGCAAGGCGAACTGGAAACAGATGATTTACCTGACGAAAATGAGATAATTAGTGGTTATTACCTAACAGGCGGAGTGCGTTTAAGCGATAAAGTAATAACATTGGCTCGCTGGCACTCATGGTCTTATAAAGAATTGGGAACCACTGAGAACAAGCTGACATTAGGCACTAATATTGATTTTACTGATATTGTAGGCTTAGTATTAAATATTGATGCTTATATGCCGAATCAAGGCGACACCAAATTTGGGGCTTCATTTATCTTACAGGTAGTTTTTTAGATATACAACCCTTTAGAACTAACTGGATTACTACTTTTAATTGGAAATGCATTTTCTATTGCAGAAAGGAGTAAGCCGAAAATCCTTAAGAGTAGGCATTTTACTAACTTAATAATTATTGACATGGACAAAGAAAATTTCAAAATAGAAGCAAAAAAAAGTCTAAATGACGTGTTTGCTAAGATTGACGAACTGGAAGCTAAAAAAGATAAAGCTAAGGCAGACTCTAAAGCTGAGTATGAAGAAAAGCTTTCGAGGTTGAAATCCCAGAAAGAGGACCTGCAGGCTAAGTATGATGAGCTTATAAATGCCTCTGATGAAAAATGGGAAGAAGTAAAAAATGCTTTTTCTTCTGCAGCAGATTCATTTAAAGAAGGGTTTTCAAAAATCTCTTCCTTGTTTTTATAAAAATTAAGGGGCTGGCCAAAAAGTTGTTTTTTTATTGTTTCAACGACTTTTACCCTTCTGTTCTCTAAAGGGAAGTCGTTGAAAATCAGGCTCCCTTTAGGGATAGGACAAGCCTAATTTTCGTTAACCACAAGTTTATTTGACTTTTTGGACAGCCTTTTATTTTTAATTTGTAATATGGTGGAATATATGGGTTCAATTCTGTTTTATTTTATTATTAATATTTATGAAAAAACTGCTTTTTTTCTGGAATGAATTGAAGGCAACTTTCTGGTTTGTTCCTGTCCTGATAATTCTTCTTTCAATCCTGCTGGCAATTGGATTTGTTTATATAGACCAAATCACTACTTTCTCTCAAGAAGGCTTGGGACGCTTCTTTTTTGTAAATAGTGTAGATTCGGCTTGTAGTATATTATTGATCATATCGGGTGCGATGATTGGTGTGGCAGGAACTGTCTTTTCGGTTACCCTTGTAGCATTAACCCTGGCTTCTTCTCAATTAGGCCCTAGACTTATAAAAAACTTTATGTAGTAAGGCTTAATCAAATTGTGCTAGGCTCATATATTTCTACTTATTTGTATTGCCTTATTGTTTTAAATTCCATACACAAGAAAATAACGGTTTTATCTTTATTCCAATCCTTTCTATCCTTTTGGCAATTATTGCAGTGTATTGCAAATATTATTCTACTTATTATTTTTATCCACCAAATTGCCACCAGCATTCAGGCAGATAAAGTTATTTCTGATATTTCAGCATTCATTTCAAAACAAGTCAGGGTATTGTTCCCCGAAAAAATGGGTGATGAACCAAATTCTGTAAATAAGTTGCCTATTGATGAAATTAAGTCAAAATATGCAAACATAGTTTTAGTAAAAAGCCCCAAAAGCGGTTACCTGCAATACATTGATAGTGAATCAATGTTGAATATAAGTAAGCATTCGGCGTAGTACATATTGTTAAAGAATCCGGTGGCATCTATTTTTGAGGGTAAAACTTTTCTATGATTACCCAAGAAGCTATAAGTGATTCTATCAGGCGTTACAAAGAATCAGGTTTAAGTGTTTGTGAGTTCTGCTCCAACGAGGGCATCGGCAAATCGACCTTTTATTACCGGTTAAAGAAACACCGTGAGAAGGAGCAGTCAAAGAAGTTTATCCCAATCATAACACAAGAACAGCCCTATTTTCCTGCCAGCGATACAGGGTCTGGCATAAAACATACCAATACCTTTGTCCGGGGAGCAAAAGAAGATATCCATTTTGAGCTGATTTATCCTAATGGTACAATCCTGCGCATCAAGAATAAGATTGACTTACCGCTTATGCAGGCACTTGTTAACCTTGTTAACAGGTAGGCTATGTTTCATTTGCATGATAAGCTCCACTATTATCTATACCCGGGAGCTGTGGATATGCGAAAGAGTTTTTTCACACTCAGCGGTATAGTCACCTTGGTTATGAACCGGGAAGTTGAAAATGGAGAGGCCTACATATTTATTAACCGCAGAAGGAACATCATGAAAATACTACACAATGAGTATGGTGGTCTGGTTATATACCACAAAAAGCTTTCAAGTGGTACTTTCAAGCTTCCATTATTTGATGAAAGCACGAGATCTTTAACCATGAAATGGCATGATCTTATGATGATCGTTCAGCAGGTAAAAACGACAAGGAGGGTTTTAAGGAAACGCTGATATATAGTGCATTTTAGCAGATTTTTCTTCTTGTTTTTCTTGGTTGATTCATGATGTTTTCGTATCTTCATACTCGAAAATGTCACCCACCTGGAATGAGTAACACAGCGGATAAACAATTAATAGATCAGCTTCTCAAGGAAAGAGATTCCCTCTACCAGGAACTATCCCGGCTTCGTGATATTGACAATGGTGCCCTTGAGCGAGCCCAGAAGAAAAATGAGCGATACGAGGCTGTTATCAATGAGCAGCAGGAAAAGATTAAGAAGCTTACAGACCAGCTGGCCTGGTATCGTCACAAGTTCTGGAAGCCTGCTTCGGAGCGTTATATTCCCCAGGATCCCAACCAGAGGAAAATAGACTTTGACGGTCTTGATATTCTTCCCCAGGAAAAGGCTGCTGCGGAAGATGCACAGAAGGAGTTGATCGCCTATGAGCGTAGAGAAGCCCGCAAGAGAGAAGAAAAGGCCTGTTCGTCTTCCTTTGCCCGAGGATCTGCGCCGTGAGGACCAGGTCATCGAACCCGAAGGTATTGATGATAACTGGGTACGTATTGGAGAAGAGATTACCGAAGTATTGGAACATAATCCGGG
>PUMT01000036.1 GCA_003551495.1 Bacteroidota bacterium | reverse complement strand
CTGATACTTGTGCCTGTGGTGTAATAATTTGCCACAATCACCCAAGCGGCAACCTGCAACCATCAACCAATGACATCAAAGTAACACAACGGGTGAAAAGCATCATGCCATATTTCGAATGTGCACTGGTAGATCATATCATTCTAACCGAAAGCTCCTATTACAGTTTTTCCGATGATGGAGTTTTATAAACCACTTAAAAACATTTGTCTTTATTGAAAAAACGGAAGGTGTTGAAGTCTGGCAGAGGCGGATAATGAATAAAACGAATTGATTCAATTAGTTAATTGTCTTTTAATTAGTTACAAACCCTAACACAAACTATTATGACAAAAAAAGAATTCAAGGAAAGATGTTCATTCCACGTTTATGGCAAAGGACGCAACAAAAGAAACGCAATATACTTTGATTACATGCCCCCGAATGGTTTCAGATATATGGTTAAAGCAAGGGTTGAAAATTGCACAAAAAGTGAGTTGTTCGATGTGCTTTATCATTGGGCAATAAACGAAGTGATTCCGTCTTGGTGGGTGGACTACAGATACGCTGATAGTGATGACAAAAGATTCAAGGTATCATTGATGGGCTGATTATTAACATTTTAAAACCATACTGTTATGAAAAAAGCAATCTTACTGACCAGTATTGAATTGAACGAACAGGCTACTGACGTTATTGAAGCCCCCGTCATTATTGGCGTAAACAATATTATTACCATCGAAGAAACGTCAATAGGGTCTTGGAAAAACAATCTAAGGTTTCCTTGCACAGAAATCAAAAGCACTGCTGCAATGGTCACCAGCACATATGTCAAAGAAAGCATATCCGAGATTTGGCAGCAGATGAATTCATAAGAGCGATTACTGAATTTATTGAAGCCTAAGAATCAGACACATTAATTAGTTAAGAAACAATGACCTAATGAACCAACAATAGAATGTACACTGTGACAGGGGGGAGTAACGTATCCACCCCTTACCCCCTCCCCCCCCTGGGGGTACCGTAGTCATGCAGGGGCGGTACATCAATCACTCGCCTTAAAAAGAGAATCTGAGAGGTTTTCCAGTTAGCCGAAAATTCAAGATTGAAAAAATTTTGCTGAAAATTTTAAAAATCTTTTCCTTGTTTTATAAAAATTTATAGAAAATTATAAATCAGCACTTTAAAACTCCCAGAACCCAATTGAACTTAATTCTTGACTGCCCCTAGCCAGCTATTCTTTCAGCGTGAACTCTCCATATTCAGGCAGCATTGTTCAGATGCGATACTACAAAAAAGAGAAAAGGGTTTCAAGTATTATGATAGAGATCAACAGGAAACCATACCTGAAGGATCGCAGGAATCAAAGACCTGCTGGTTATGTCGAGATTAAGAAGGTGTTCCAGGTATATGTTCGACACTTGAGAAGATGGATGTAGCCTGTTAGGGAGGAAAAACCAGTTTGGTTGTTAAAAGCAGAACAATCCCAGTAACTATTCATTTCTGAAAAACTCATGTTATCTATATACCATAATAAATGTTTGCTTTACCGAATTATATTTGTTAAAGAACTTTTATTTATTATTTTTTTGTAAGTTTGGTTTATTGATTGTCATCTTAAACGTATGCTGTCATGAAACAAATCTTTACTGTTTTTTTTACGGTGCTATTGTCATCATCAGCAGTTTGGTCTCAAAATTATAATGACGTTTTGGGCCAGCGTGACGTGAATACCATTACCACAGCAGTACCCTTTCTTTTGATTGCCCCGGATGCCCGTGCCGGTGCATTGGGAGATGCTGGCGTATCTTCCACTCCGGATATCAACTCCATGCACTGGAACCCGGCAAAATATGCCTTTTTCATGGATGATGATTTTTATCAAGTTGAAGAAGATACTGGTGACACTCTGGCAATAAAAGATAACCTGTTTTCCATAGGGGTTAACTATACACCTTGGATGAGGTCCCTTGTACCTGATATAAATTTTTCACATTTAATCGGTTTTTATAGACCGGATGATAGACAGGCACTTGCTTTTTCTGTGAAATACTTCACGATGGGGGATGTCAATTATACTGATCAGGTTGGTAATGCTCTGGGTACTATCAGACCAAGAGAGTTTGCATTTGATGCGACTTACGCTATGAAGTTGAGCAATAGTTTTTCGGGTGCTCTGGCATTGAGGTACATTTACAGCGACTTAACCCTGGGGCCAATAGAAGGTGTGCAGGTAGGTACATCCATTGCGTTTGATCTGGCTGCTTATTACCGGAAGTCAGATATTTTTAAAAACATTCCATCAGCCTTTGCATTAGGTGTAAACGTCTCGAATATTGGAAACAAAATTTCTTACTCAGATTATATGAGCGCAGATTTTATTCCAGTGAACTTGCGAATAGGGCCTTCCTTTACACTGGATGTTCACCAGAATCGCAGTTTTTCTCTAATGGTTGACTTTAATAAGTTGCTTGTTCCCACACCCCCGATATATGCACGTAATGAATTCGGCCAGGTCATGTTTGATGATGACGGAGAACCCATCATTGCAAGCGGCAGGAATCCTGATCGGTCTTTGTTTTCCGGAATGATTGGCTCTTTTTCTGATGCACCTGGCGGTTTTAGTGAAGAACTTAAAGAAATCACAATATCAATTGGTGCAGAATATGTCAGAAATGAATATCTAACATTACGTACTGGCTATTTCCACGAACACGAAATGAAGGGTCACAGGAAATATTTTACTGCAGGTTTTGGCTTAAAGTATCTTGATTTTTGCTTCGATTTTTCATACCTAAGTCCAGTGGCAGAAAGAAGTCCAATGGAGAATGTGATCAGGTTTTCTCTTGGAGCCAGTTTTTAATTTATGTTTTACAATGCGACATTTCAATTGATAAAAGCAACAGGCCAGTTTGGTTATATGAATAAGGCATCTACTGCAATGGTGGAAGGATACCACCCCCCCCCTTTGCGGTGTACCAGCCATAAACGAAAAGACTGGAATATTTCTCTTTAAGAATGATCACCTGGCAGAGTGAGTTCGAAATCACTAAAATTCTTGTTTACCGAAAATCATACATTTTTATTTCCTGGTTACATTACGTTTGTTTTCAAAAACAAGAACAATCCCAGTAACTATTCATTTCTGAAAAACTCATGTTATTTATATACCATAATAAATACGTGCTTTACCGACTTATGTTTGTTAAAGAGCTTCTTTTTGTTGGTTTTTTTATGTAAGTTTGGTTTGTCACTTCTCAACACTAAACATTAGGTACTGAAGAGTCTGGACAAAATATCAACACAAAGATTTTCTGATGAAAAACAAATATCTATTGCTTATTCTGCTAGTGATTGTTTTTTTGGCAAATAGTTGTGCGATCCATAAGTTTTCTTATGTACCAAATGAGTTTGATAAAAAGGCAATAGATGTAGCCGCTCATATAGATGCTTCAATCAAACCTTTTAATCGCAATTATACTATTTCTGATATAAGATCACCTTATTATCATGATCCTCATTTAAGGATATTTTTCACTGATGTGATGTCTCAGGTTTTTTCTGAAATTAAGACTTTTGATGATCACCGGGACGTTGATGTTCTTGTAATTGTTCATAAGTTGGATTTAGAAAGCAGGGTTTGGGGAGTGTTATGGTTTCCTATTGTGCTTTTAAATGCTCCCTATGTAAAACATAGAGGCATAGCGGAAGTAGAGGTGCAAATCTATAATCATCAATCTGGTTTATTGATTACATCTTACCATAGAAAAGCAGATTTTGTCAGGTGGACGGGACTCTCTCATGGTTTCTTAGCAGGAGATGATGCTGCCTCTACGGCTCTTAATAATGTTATGGATGAAATTAAAAACGCAATATATCAAGACAAGGACATGCTTATTGCCGCAAAAACAAGTTTGCCTCACAGTAAGCAGATTAATGATGGTTTGCAAGGTACCGAATCATTGGTTATGGATAATTCTTTTTTTCCAGACCAGGATCAAACCTTGGGAATAACCGACTCAACATATAATAGGTTTGCTGATGATTTTAAAACCACACCGTATATTTTGGATAATAGAGACAGCATTAAATATGGCGTGACCAAGATCGGCAATCAATTTTGGATGACCGAAAACCTTAAATGGTTGCCTGTTGTCCATAAGCCCGAATATGAATCTCATACGCAACCTGCATTCTATGTGTATGGTTATGATGGCAATGATTTATCTGAAGCAATGAATTCAGAAAACTATTCTAATTACGGGGTTCTTTATAATTGGTCTGCTGCCAGAATTGCCTGTCCTGATGGTTGGCGATTGCCTGATGACAAGGACTGGCTCACATTAACAGAGTATTTAATTAATGATTATCCAGATATCAATCAGCATAATTTGGGCAAAATGTTGAAATCATCTCGTCAGGTCAGATCCCCTAAAGGCGAAGAACATGCAACCCGTGACCACCCCAGGTGGGACAGAAGTCGCAGAAATTTTGGGGAAGACCGTTTTGGGTTTTCTGCACTACCGGGAGGATATCGTTCTTTTCATTCAAATTCATTTCGTGGTTTTGGTGAAGTTGGGTCGTGGTGGTCATATTCTGAAGCATCTCTTAATCAAGCCTCAAGCAAGAGCATCATTTATGATTCAAATCAAATAATAAATTCATACACGCCTGCTCTGGCTCATCTGTATTATACTCCTGATTATTATCAAGATAAGATCAATAAACATCCCGGAACTTTCAAACCGACCGGACTAAGTGTGAGGTGTGTCTTAGGCAGGAATCCTTTGGGATATTATGATAATTTGGAAGCTATTGATGAAGATTACGTTGAAACAAATATGCTGTATGATTTGGTTAACGACCCTGTTATCGTCCAGCAAAAAGAGCCGGAAAAATTCGACTATCTTACGTTTGGAGTGGGATATGGGTTGAGTTATGGGGGATTGGGCGTGCAATTTGAACGTTTTTTTCAAGAAAGGAGAGTTGGTGTTAATGCTGGCATTGGATACTTCCCTGCAACTGAAAATCCTGATTTAAGTGGTTCTATTTTTTATTCTTTGGGCACCAAGTTTTTTATAATTGAACTAAATCCATATAATTTTTACTTAAACTTTCAGATTGGGACTTTAGCAAAATACCGAACCCAATACCATGAAATAGAATTCCTGATTGGAATTGGTCACAATGACAATAGGTTTGACAATGAAAATGTTGAAGATTTTAATCTGTATGGACCAAGCGTATTATTTGGTTATGAGGTGTTTTCACAAAGTGGCTTAGGTTTCAATTTTGCTCTTGGTGGAGGTATTACTATTTTTGGCAATAATAAAAATGCACTCCCTCTTTATCAACTTGTTCCAGTATTTGATCTTGGTATTGTTTTCAGAAGACCAATTGATTGATGAAAAAGTTTTTAGCTATTTACGTTTCATTTCCAATGGTTATAATTGTTGCAATCTTTTCTTCCTGCAGCAGCACCCGAACCTTGCCCGAATTTGACCCATCGGTTGTTGGCAAATATGAGCGACCTTGTCCCGATGTGCCTGAATTTATTGATCCACGAGACAGCACCGTTTATCAAACCATTCAAGTTGGTGACCAGTGTTGGATGAAGGAAAATTTGAGGTGGTTGCCTGATGTTGCGAGTTATAGAGATAAGTCGAATACTGACCCCCGTTATTATGTGTTTGGTTATGATGGAACCGATGCTTCAGAGGCTTCTAAGGATCCCAGTTACGAGTATTTTGGTGTCCTATATAATTTTCCTGCTGCATTGGATGCATGTCCGCCTGGCTGGAGACTTCCAACCATAGATGATTGGGATGACCTTGCCAACTATCTGGTTGACAATTATGAAGAATATAATCACAAAAATATTGCAGTAAGTTTGAAATCCGACATTCAGAAAAGACCATTTTGGCGCACATTGTCACGTGATCCTCATATTTGGTTTCAAGAAAGAGGAGTGGATGCTGAAACGAATGAATTTGGTTTTTCTGCTTTACCTGGAGGATATTTATCTGGTAAAAAACGAAAGATATTTAATACACCAAGATATAATTATAAAGGTAATGTAAGTATTTGGTGGTCAAATAATGAATATGACTCAACAATGGCTTATGCAAAAGTTCTAACTGCTTTTTCAAATGAATTTCAATACTGCCATGACTTGAAGGCAAGTGGTTTTAGTGTTAGGTGCTTATTGGAAAATAAAAAAGAAGCAGACGATGATAATATTCAGACAGAATCATCAAATTATCAAGGTCCATATACTGAAAGTCAGACTGATAATAATGGAAAAGAATCATTAAATATCAACATGGATACAAATATTTGCAGGATTAAAAGGCAAACCTTCAATATTAAATATTATTTTGGATATTCTGCAGGTTTTAGTGTTATTGATTTTAATGTAACTCCATCTGGTGATTTGTCTGAATATGGCTTCTCAGACATCTCAGGTGGTTATGGATTGGGGTTTCATACTGGTATTATGTCAAATGTCAGGCTTTCTCGAAATACAAACCTTAGATTCAGCCCTGCTCAATGTGTTTTTTTAAACACGAGTTTACAGTTTAAAAAAAACAATGATAATCAGGAAATTATTAAACAAGAATTTGATATTGTTGTCTTTTTAGAGTTTCCTTTAACAGTGAAATACACATTCACACCAACGAATATATTCAGTCCGTATTTAATTGGAGGGGTAAATTATAAGCTTATTTCTTTTGTGCCGGCCCAATCACGCATTGGTCACAACCATTATGTTGATTTAAAGCCACATGATCTTAGTATGGATTTGGGCATTGGATTTCAAAAGTACTTCCATCGTTTCAGGCTCTCTGCAGAGATTAGAGCATCATTAGGGATGATTAATCTTGCCAGTGAAGGAAACGTGGATCCGAGTTTTTATAATGCCATTGACAGGCTCAGTTCAAGGGCGTTTATGATATCGTTTTTGATCGAATAATGAATGGGATTGTACCTTGGCCACAAAACACCCTGTGTGAAAGAACCAGTATTGGAAAACTCTAATTTT
>PUMT01000210.1 GCA_003551495.1 Bacteroidota bacterium | reverse complement strand
GGGCTGATATACAAGAATAGCTGGCCTGCCACTGGCGGCGATTTGTTATTATTGTTATTATTATTGAAGTTAAAAGTTTGCATGGTATCCTGAAACAAAAAAGCCTTCCGTTTGGGAAGGCTCAGTTAAATTATTTGTGTTTTTTATTTAATTAGTTTTGATTAGATGCAGCCTTCCCGTTTATGAACAGGTAATTATTATTGTTCAAATTATTATTGAAATTATTTACCGGGAAGTTGTTCATTATATCAACCATTTTTGGAGTTTCTTCTCCTGCGAATATATACAACAATGATAAAAAATCAAACAGGAACATAAAAAAATTGTTCAGTTTCACCAAATTTTTAAACTTGCACATCCGGGGTGATGATGACAAGGCCGGACTTTGCCCGAAAAGTATATGAAAAAAACACGGTTCAAATCCATATCAGAAATCTGACACGACTGTTTAAGCTTATAATTATGTGGTAGTTGACTTTTTTATGGCAAAAGCTTTTTTGCTTTCATAAGGCAGATAATCCCTGATATTATTTCTTCGTCTGTTAGCGCCATCCTGTTAAAAGTTGCATCACACCAGGTATAATCAGTATTCCTTCCCTCAAAGGAGTATCTGAAGCGTTCCCTTTTTTTGTCAAGGTCAACGGCAAACTTTTTGGCGTCATCCGGGGACATCCCGTATCTCTGACTAATCATTATGCTGCGCCATTCAAGCGGTGCTTCAAGTTTGATATGCAGGGATTTCATAATGTCTTTGGTAAGAACAACCCCTGCTCTTCCCACAATAACAACATTTCCACCTGCTGCAATCTCACGTATAACATTTGCTATGGTCTTTCTTATTTTCTTTTCACTTTTATAGTATTTTTTGGCAAATGCCGCAAGTATATCTCCTATGATAGTTCTTTCCTGATACCTGAAAATGTATTCTATCTCGGATGGCTTGACCTCCAGCTCTTTAGCGGCTAATTCGAGAATCTCTTTGCTTACAGCCTTCCACTCCCTTTCAGTTCCCTCCTCATGAGTTATCCGGTTTATTTCTGCTGTAAGCTTTTCAGTTAAACGTTTGGCATTACAACCGCTTTGCCTTGAAATTGTGATAACCGGCCCCGGTTCTTTTTCTTCGGGCTTATTTTTGCCTGTGCGTTCTTGGATTCTCTTATTCAGGTACTTGAACAGAATATCTGACATATTTAAACTGTTAAGGATAAATGAAAAATAAATTATACGCAACAGAAGCATTTTAAGTTTTATATATTGGAAAAAAAGATATATTGCAGTAATTAAACGGAACGGATGCCGGCGTGGCAACTTCAGCAGCTGCAATAGATCAGGCCGACTTCCGTTATTACATGTAAATAATTATTCCGCAGCTTTAAAACCTGCATAGAATGCCTTTATCAACCTTGTTCGTGCTCAATAAAAGATCTCTGAATCAAAATGAATAGTAAAAAAAAACCCGGGAAAATTTCGCCGTTTAAAAGGGCAGCCGCCTTCTTTGTGATATTGATACTGGTTGGTGGACTGCTTGGTGCCTACAAGGTATGGAATACTGCTTTCAGATCAAATGTTTCCCTGGATGGTGCTGCAGCGGTATATTTCTACATACCCACAGGTTCGGATTATGAAGAGCTATTGGGTCTTCTCCAGGAGCATGAGGTTATTGAAAATATCGCCACATTCAACCGGCTTGCAGAAATAAAAAACCTTCCGTCGCATATTCACCCCGGAAGGTACAAAATAGAAGACGGGATGAACAATAACTCCCTGATCAACCTTTTAAGATCGGCTTCTCAAAGTCCGGTTAATATTGTATTCAATCAGACCCGCACCCTGGAACAACTGGCATCGGTAGTATCTGCTCAAATTGAAGCGGACTCGGCTGGATTGGTGGAGCTTTTCAATGATGAATCATTTGTTGCCGGACTGGGATTGACCCGTGAAACTTTGCCAGCGGTTTTTTTGCCCAACACCTACGAATTTTACTGGAACACCTCTCCTGAACGCTTTATTGAACGCATGCACAGGGAATACGAAAGGTTCTGGAACGACAGGAGAGAGGCGCTCAGGGAAAAAACCGGACTATCAAGGGAGGAGGTTGTAACACTTGCTTCAATTGTGGCAGAGGAAACCAACAGGATTGACGAGATGCCTGTAATTGCCGGTGTTTACATAAACCGGCTTGAAAGGGGAATGCGTTTGCAGGCTGATCCTACCATCAAGTTTATCATAGATGATTTTACCGTGAACAGGGTTCTCAATGTACACCTTGAGAAGGATTCCCCTTATAATACATATATGTATGGCGGACTTCCACCGGGACCGATAATAATTCCCTCGAAAGAAGCAATTGAGGCAGTACTGAATTATGAAACTCACGATTATCTTTATTTCAGTGCAAAAGAGGATTTTTCTGGTTACCACAGGTTTGCCCGGACACTGTCCGAGCATAACAGGAATGCCAGACTTTACCGGCAGGCACTAGATGAAAGGCGAATTTTCCGTTAACCACATAAGCCTGATGAAGAACTGCAACTGTAATTTTATGATTGACAAACTGTTAAATAATTACAACTTCCGGCTCTATATCAATTCCAAACTTTTCAGAAACGGATTTTTTGATCCTGAGGGCTAGTCCATATATATCAGACCCGGTTGCATTGCCGTGATTTACCAGAACAAGAGCCTGCTTATCATGCACTCCTGCATTTCCATAGCGTTTTCCCTTCCATCCGCATTTTTCAATCAGCCATCCGGCAGGCACCTTTGATGATTTATTATTTATCCGGAATACGGGCATATCCTTGTAAGATCCTCTTAACTTGTCAACAAACGTATTGGGCAAAACCGGGTTTTTGAAAAAGCTTCCTGCATTTCCCAGATCAGACGGCTCGGGAAGTTTCGACCTTCGAATGGAAATGACAGCTTTCCGTATATTTTCGAGGTTTATTTCTCCCATCATTTCAGTTACTTCCTTCAGGTTGCCATAACCGGTATTAAAAACCGGTTTTTTAAACAGGCGGAAGGAAACACCTGTGATAATGACCCTGTTTTTCAGTTCCCTTTTGAATATACTGTCGCGGTAACCAAACCTGCATTCGCTGTTGGTTAAGCTCTTTATTTCAAGTGACTCAATATCAATAACACTTACCTTCTCTATAACATCAGCAGCTTCTGCACCATAGGCACCTATATTCTGAATGGGAGCTGAACCCGTTGATCCGGGGATATAAGAGAGGTTTTCAACTCCTCCTAATCTATTCGACACACACCACTGCACGAAATCATCCCAGTTTACACCTGCACCTGCTTCAACAATTACGGTTTTATCATTTTCCCCAACTATTTTTATTCCTTGTATTGCGGGTTGTAACACAATACCTTTGAAATCTCCTGTAAAAAGTATGTTGCTTCCTTTTCCCAGAATAAGCAGAGAATGCTTTTTGTGAAACCCCCTTTTCAGAAAATCAATTATACCTTCCTGGTTTTCAGTATACGCAAAAAGTCCGGCATAAACTTCCAGCCCGAATGTGTTCAGTTCTTTCAGGGAGTATTTTTCCTTTATTTCAATCATAACAGGTTAAAATTAATATCTGGCAATACACCGGGTTATGGCAATCAGAGCAGGTGATTCTTTTTTCGGAACAGAGCCCGCACCGGACGGGTTATTTCAGTGTGCCACGCAAATATATGAATTTTCCATCTTTTTCAATTTCCGGCAAAACCTTCTGGTTACATGAAAAAAGCATGCTGTGATTGATAATAGCCTTGATTAATTTTACTCTTTATACAGTGCAAATCTGGAAAGGTAAGTTTGAAAATAATTTATTTTTTTATAATATGCACTGTTTTAAGACGGTTGAATGACATATCGCGAGGTTTAAATTACTGAGCAAAGCACCTTAAATTCAAACAAATATAAGGAGATAGTATTATGCAAACTGAAAGATCATTTGTAGTTCTGCTGATTGCATTAGTAATCGGCGGACTGGTAGCCTGTGCTCCAACGGAGTATGCCGATATTATTTATACAAACGGCAACATCTATACCATGGATGATGCAAATCCTTCAGCTTCGGCCATAGCTGTTAAAGGAGACAGGTTTCTCTATGTAGGGGAAAGAGAACAGGCGTTTGAATATGCTGATGAACGCACTGTAGTTGTGGATCTGGAGGGGAAGACCGTTCTGCCGGGACTCACTGAAAGCCATATTCATTTTAATAGTGTGGGAGTTAATATTTTAACTGCTCCATTAAATGTTTACTGGCTGCCGATAGATGAGTTGCTTCAAACAATTGAGCAGGCAGTTGCAGAGGCCGAGCCAGGAGAATGGATAGTAGCAAGAGGATATAATGACGCGATCTGGGATGTTACGCCTCACCGG
The DNA here is from genome assembly GCA_003551495.1 of Bacteroidota bacterium. GTDB lineage: Bacteria > Bacteroidota > Bacteroidia > Bacteroidales > PUMT01 > PUMT01. The sequence goes on along the minus strand of PUMT01000210.1, from coordinate 2,657 downwards.
AGTTTGCTTGACAGGGTTAGTCCTGAAAATCCCGTTAGCCTTCGCAGATATTGTGGTCATGCAACATTTGTAAACACAAAGGCACTTGAAGTAGCGGGCATTACAGATGAAACACCCAGTCCCGATGCAGGCACCATAGTACGTGATGAAAGGGGTGTTGCAACCGGGGTGCTGGTTTCTGCTGCCGGTGGACTTGTAACCAGACATATCCCTCCACCTCCCGAACTTACAGAAGAGGAAGAACTTAACGCGCTTGCGCTTGGTAGCGAAGCAGTATTGTCTGCCGGCCTGACTACAGTTCATTGTGCAACAGGAGGAGGCATAAATGAGATCAACAGGAGAAAAAAGGCTTACGACAAAGGCTTGCTGCAGGTAAGGATAATGGATGCAATTGGTTATAATGCCGCGATGGAACTGGGAGAGCCCCTGGTCGGACTGTTTGATGACAGATATACCGTTCGTTGGGTAAAAATGTTCGTTGACGGTTCCCTTGGTGGCAGGGGGGCTGCCATGCTTGAGGAATACAGTGATATGCCTGGTGAAACAGGTGCTCTGAGAGCCCTGGGTCAGGATGAGGATGAATATGCAGAAAGGGTTGCCAACCTGCTTGAGAAAGAGTTCCGCACAAGGACACATTCTATAGGAGACAGGGGCAACCGTGTTACCCTTAATGCTTTTGAACGTGCAATGGAAATGACCGGAATAAGGGGAGAGGATGCCCGCCTGGTTGTTGAACATGCACAGGTTTTGCATCCCGATGACATTGAAAGGTTCGGAAATTCCGGTATCATTGCTTCGATGCAGGCAGTACATGCAACCGAGGATATGCTCTTTGTAGAAGACCGCATAGGGCCTGAAAGGGCTAAGTACGCGTATGCATGGAGAAGCCTGCTGGATAACGGTGCAATCATTTCAGGAGGGTCAGATTACGGGGTTTCGCCCTACAACCCTTTTTATGGATTGCATGCAGCAGTAACTCGTCAGGACAGGGAAAACAACCCTCCTGACGGATGGTTCCCTGAACAGAGAATGACAAGGGAGGAAGCTTTGAAGTCATATACAATATGGCCTGCATACCTTGAATTCTCAGAGGATATTAAGGGCTCAATAACCAGGGGAAAGCTGGCTGACTTTATTGTAATTGACAGGGATTATTTTATGATACCAAAGGAAGAGATACACGAAATAAATGTACTAAAGACTGTTTTGGGCGGAGAAAAAGTATATAGTGCTGATTAAATATTTTTTACGACACCGCTTTTTAGCCGTCAAAGCTTTTCTATTTTTAAAACACTAAATGATTGATTACTAATTTAATTTTGAGGAGAAAAAATGAAGAATAAAAAATTACTTACTGTCTTTTTAATTACATTGCTGATCAAAATAGTTGCAGTATCCTCAGCATATGGATGTTTTGCTGTTATAGTAGGGAAGGATGCATCAACTGACGGATCAGTCCTTTTCGGGCACCTTGAACAAAACGGAGGCATCAGGAACTTCAGTTACAGGTATGTACCCCGGATGCAACATGAGCCGGGAAGTGTTGTTCAGCTTCGCAGGGGAGGAACATGGCCTCAGCCTGAAATGACTTATGCATATTTCTGGGGTGGCAATACTGGTGTAGAATTTGGTGATGGTTATTTCAACGAATGGGGTGTTGCAATAGCATCAGATGCATGTGCTACAAGAGAAGATTCCTATGATGAGTTAGTAGAAAGGGGTGATATTACGGATGGCGGCATAGGATACAAACTCAGGAGGATAGTTGCTCAAAGGGCAAGGACAGCAAGGGAAGGAGTAGAGATTGCAGCAGAAGCTCTTGATCATTTCGGTTATGCCCATTCGGGAAGAACCTATATTATTGCAGATGCCAATGAGGCATGGTTGCTTGCAGTAGCGGCAGGCAAGAGATGGCTTGCGCAAAGGGTGCCTGACGATGCAATTGTTTTGCTGCCCAATGTACACATTCTCGGGTCAGAGGTTGACCTTAACGATACTGAAAATGTAATGAAATCTGAAGGCCTTGTTGACTATGCTATTTCAAGGGGATGGTATGATCCTGCAAGCGGTGAACCATTCAGCTTCAGGGAAGCGTTCAACAGACCTGCACGCTCCGGTTCATTCATGGCTGAACAGGGAGCCGATCCAAGGCAGTGGTTCAGCCAGTCGCTTGTGCTGGGCGAACTGATAGAGCTTCCCGTACAGGAACCGTTGCCCTATTTGTTGAGGGTTGACAGAAAGTTTTCGGTAACCGATGTAGCAAATATTATCAGGAGTCACGGTTATATTGAAGGTCAGGATCCTGATATGGATAAAGCCCATAAACTTGGAATGCCTGAAAGAGGCACACCACATGCAGGTGCCGGAGGCACAGGAAATATCTGCAGCGGCCGGATACAGGAACTGGTGGTTTACCAGCTCAGAAACTGGATGCCGACTGAGGTGGGTTCTGTTGCATGGCGTACTTCTTCAGCACCCTGCGGATCAGCTATGGTTCCGGTTTATGCAGGTGTGACTGAAATACCAAAGGCATATTACAAGCACCAGTATGATGTTGAAGAGATGCTTGACATTGAATTTCATTTTGATCCGCCAAGGAACTTTTTCGAGCATGACCCGGAAAATGCATTTGATGTTTTCACAGCACTGGAAAACCT
>PUMT01000169.1 GCA_003551495.1 Bacteroidota bacterium | reverse complement strand
ATTCCCCCGGTATTTACCTTGTTCGGATAAAGTTTGGCGACGACCGTCACGTTGAACGTATAGTAAAACACTGAATGGAATAAAAAAATGTAATTGCCTCTCTCCGGAGTTTTCAGAATAGGCCTGAAACAGGGGAGAGGCAATGTATGTTGTTACTTATCGTATTTTACAAAAATTATTTCTTTATCTGTTTTAGCCATTTTTACAATGTGAAATGGCTGAGTTTCTTCGTCTGTTACCAAATCATCAGGACCAGGCGTCACAACTTTTCTTTCTACGATTACCATTCCTCCTTTTTCATATATATTCTCAATACTTACACTGTACCCGCCGGTTGATGTGTATCCCATAAAAACGGCCAAAACCATTTCTTTTTCAAAGTCTACTTCAGGTAATTCAGGTTTGGGAATTCTTGTTTTAAAAACCACATTCCATAAACTATCAAGTTTTTCATTATTTTTTATAACCATGTTTACAGACTCTTCAATCCTTCCATGACCACCTTTTGCAATAGATTCAAATTCAATTATTTTTTTGTCATCTTCACCTGATGCACGAAAAATAGCTGAACATGAGACTACAATCATAATTACAAGGAAAAAAACTTTTGTAAATATTTTATTGCAAAACCTGCTCCTTTTGCACATAGGATTGCGGTTTATGGGAAAACTTTTCTAAATACTATTTAATAACTCTGTGATCCGTATTTATATTTTGCAAATCCTTTATAAAATCAAATTTTAGAGCACGAATTCCGGATGGACTTGCTTTTAGGAGATTTACGGTAACAAAGTAATCATGAGCCTGTTTTATTGGATGTATTGATACTTCTGTGAATAGGCATACCTTTTATAACTATTATCATTATCATAAACTGTAATTTCCTGTAAATAAATCGGTATAACATTTAGGGGTGAACTCTTTTAATGCGTCATTAATGCGTATAAAGTATTCATTTGGAAAGGAGGATGCTTTTTCCTAAAAGTATATTTAAATAAACTTTCAACTAAATTTTTTCTAACTAAATCCTTAGCTTATGTTCAAATTATTTAAAAAGGTTCCATTTGTATTAGTTTCAGCACTGTTAATTTTCGGGCTCCTCTTCACTTTTACAAATTGTTCAAAAGATGAAGACGAAAGTGTGCCAACTGTTACAACTTCCCCGGCCGGAACTGTGGGTCTCACATCTGCCCAGGTTGGTGGCGAAGTTGTGGAAGAGGGGGGATCTGCTGTAACTGAAAGGGGTATTGTATGGGCTGAATCTCCTGATCCGTCAACCGGAGATAATAAAATTCCATGGGGTACCGGCCCCGGATCTTTTACGTTGACAATCGAAGACCTGGACCCTGAAACAACCTATTATTACAAAGCTTATGCCATTAATAGTTTTGGCACTGGTTACGGAGATCAGGCTCAGTTTAAAACTGATGAGATAACATTTGAACTTCCAACTGTCGTTACAGGAGATGTAACGGATGTTACTTTTTATAGTGCAGTTGCTTCAGGTGAAGTTACTGATGATGGAGGGGGAACAGTTTCTGAATTTGGAGTATGCTGGAGTACTGATCCAAATCCGACAATTGATGATAATAAGATCTCTGTTGGTGTAGGTGTTGAAAGTTTTACTATCGAATTATCAGGTCTGCCATTTAACGAGGCTTATTCGCTGAGGGCTTATGCAATAAATGAAGTAGGGGTAGCTTATGGTGATGATGTCATTTTCGCTACATTGGATTACGATAGCCCTGATCCGATTACTGATATTGATGGAAATACTTACGAGGTTGTTCCATTTATTGTGGATGGTGTAGTTATAGCTGAATTTACTGCCAGTGACATGCGCACATTAACTTTTGCTGACGGTGATGATATACCCGAATTTACTTCACATGATGAATTCCGTGATGCTTTTCCCGGCCCTGCAGCCGCAGTTTTCCCTCACGAAGATGTTGACGGGATTGATTCCCGCGAAGAGATGATGGAAAAATATGGTGTAATATACAACTTTGCAGTTGTACAAGATGCTCGGGGAGTCTGCCCTGATGGCTGGAGGATAATTGAAGATGATGATGCGATTGAAATGAGGGATTACCTTACCGGAGAACAGGCTACAGCTGGAAGCCATTTGAAAGGATTAAACACTGACCCGGATGATCACCCAAGATGGGATCAGCCCAATGATGACGCACTTGATTCATTTGGCTTTTCAGGTTATCCCGGTGGACGCATAAGTTCATCTGGTTTTGGAGCTTTTGGTACAGCTGCCCGCTTCTGGCTAAATTCTACAAATGATGAAGGAAGGCCCCGGATGAGGCGCCTCTATCATGATGATTCCAGGTTCGGCCAACTTGTTACCAATCCTGAACTGGGTATGTATATCCGATGCATGAGAAGGTTTGTGCCAATAAAATCAGCCGAGCTTAAAACTGATGTAATAGAAGAGGAAGACACTAACTAGCAATTAATACCTAATTGTCTCCCGGCACAATACCGGGATGAACAAAAATCAAAAAATGCAACCGGATGGAATAATATTCGGTTGCATTTTTACAAATGATAATATATTTTTTAAGATAACATCAGTGCTTGCAGAAGTTATATTTTCATTCCCCCGGTAAAATATGAACCGGGAATAGTTGCACATCAACTCTCTCTTTTTTTTGGTATTGGCCATTTAAATGTCTTTAAATAACAGGATTACAATAATCCATCTTACCTGCCACCCTCTTAAATCAACATAAATCAATAAAATATGTGTAATTCAAATTTCCGTTTTTACTCTTTACTGGTTCTATCAATATTTTTTTTCCCATTTTTTTCGGGTTCACCTCTCCAGGCACAGAAAAGGGCAGAATACGACTTCACCCAAAGGGAGCGTCTTGAAAAACTTTCCCTGGAGCTTCGATTAATGCAAAGAAATGAAAGAATAGAAGCCCATGTATATGCCATGGCTAAAGGTATTCCGCTCAAGAAAGAATTTGATGATGGAACAATATGGTATCTGGATTACATAGACCCAAAGGGGTTCCCTGTGTATATATCTGATGATACTGCTGAAGCCGGCGTAACTGTTGGAACCGATAAATTATATCCGGGTGGTGAGATAGGAGCCATGCTCGAAAATATGGGGATAAAGTTGACTGGTGAAGGTTTTTATACAGCTATGTGGGAAACCGGCGAATCTGATACAACCAATATAGAAACAGTAAACCGAATAGTAGTTATTGAACCTGAAGACAACAGGCGCGGCCCAAGTGACCATGCCACTGCTGTTGCATGTAATATTGCTGCTTCGGGAATATACCCCCCGGCTAAAGGAATGGCATATGAGGCTGAAGTTCATACCGGAAACACAAGGGGAAACTGGCTTGCCAAAATGGCTGATGCATCCGCTGAAGGTTTATTGATATCCAATTGCTCTTTTGGCCAACGTCTTGGATGGACTATTCAGGATGGCAGCTGGGATTGGGCTGGTGACCCTGCCGCTACAGAAGACTACAGGTTTGGGTTTTACACTGAAGAGAGAAGCAAGGTGCTCGACCAGATTGCTTTTGATGCACCATATTATCTTCCGGTGTGGTCTGCAGGAAATTTCAGAACAGGTGACGGGGATGGATCAAGGGATCCTAATGGGCCATGGAATTGTGTAGGCCCGGAAAAAATTGCCAAGAATGTGCTTGCAGTTGGTAATGTGCATAAGATCCCTGAAGGATACACAGACCCAGGCGAAGTAATACTACGTGCATCCAGTTCTGCAGGCCCTTCTGACGATGGGAGGGTTAAACCGGACATCGTTGCACCAGGTACGGATATATTAACATGCGGAATGGATGGTGAGTATCGAACCAGGAGCGGCACATCAAGGTCTGCTCCGATTGCTACCGGTTCATTATTGCTTTTACAGCAGCTTCATTATGAGATGTACGGAGGGCCTATGAAGGCTGCCACATTAAAGGGCCTTGCTATTCATACTACAAACCCGGCCGGACCTAACAAAGGTCCCGATTTTGAATTCGGCTGGGGACTTCTGAATGTAGCTGGGGCGGCTGAAGTTCTGATAGGAAACGATGGGGTGAGCAATTTTGTTAAAGAACTTACACTTGAGGAAGGCGAGGTTTACGAGCTTGAGTTTTTTGCGCGTGGAACAGAGGATATTACCGCAACCATATCCTGGACTGACCCCCCTGGAGAACCGGTATCGCCTGCATACCCGAATCCGCCCGATCTTATGCTTGTAAATGATCTTGATATGCGTATTTACGATGAGCTGGATAATGTTTATTATCCCTGGATACTCGAGCCCGAAGTTTTACCATTAGATCCTGATAATCCTCCCCTGGTTGCTACAAGAGGAGATAATTTCAGGGACAATGTTGAAAAGATCCTTATTGAAGATCCCACTGTGGGTAAATACAGGGTTGAGATTACCCATAAAGGCTCCCTTGAAAACGGACAGCAGGATTTTTCGCTGATAATTAATACTTCAGGCCTGGCTGTAAGTGAAGATTATCTTTTCTGGGTGGGTGACAGCGGAGACTGGGATGATCCTGATAACTGGGCATCTGTTTCAGGTGGACAACCTGCAGGCTTAATACCTGATGACGGAACTACTGTAATATTTGATGAGAATTCCTTTCAGGAGAGGGGACAGGCAGTTAATATAAATTCGACTGCCCGGTGTTATAATTTTTTATGGGATAATGAAAATATGCACCAAATTGATTTTACCGGTGATAATCACATTGAGGTTTTCAACTCCTTTTACGTAGAGTCTGACAGTCTTCTTTTTTCCGGGCCAGGTAGCATACAATTTAAAGGTGATGAAGGAGAGATAAGCATGGGCGACCTACACCAGCAGACAGCTGTTTTTGAATTCATGAACAACAACGGGGAGTGGAGACTGGTATCAGATGTTCGCATTTCAAAACTGGTTATGGAGTCAGGTAGCATAGAAGCCCCGGGCATATTAATGGATTTAAAGGATATTATTATTGAGACTGCTGAAGAGGGTGAAACTGTAAAGATGGATTTTACATCTACTGTTATTGGAGGCTTAAAATCCTTTATTATAGAAAGAGGAATAGCAGACATTGATTTTACCGGATCGTTACTTGAATTTACTCCTGGTGAAAGTGAGGAGGCTCTTATTAATGCTGATGGTCTTTCTTTCCATGAGCTTCTTCTGGGTAATGGTAGTTTGACAGTTCAGGGGAACAATTCATTTGAACGGATAACAAATTTCGCCGGCTTGTCACTATTGGGAAGCAACAGCATCAATTATCTCGATTTGAAACCTGGCTCCGGGTTATACCTGCAGGGTGGGTCGCAACAGGATTTGAATCTTGATATTTTAATTGAAGGCGAAATGGATTCCATGGTTAAAATTCATTCCCTTTCAACTGAACCTGCATCATTGTCGGTTAATCATTACAAGAAGTATTGCTTTGACTATATTAATGTTTACAATGTTGAAGCAATAGGTGAAGCTACTCTTGTTGCCGAGATGAACAGTATTCTGGAAGGTTCAACCGATGGCTGGTATCATGATAATTGTAATAATGTTCTCTTTGTTGAATTTGATGTAGAATTTCCCTGTGAAGGTTCCCGGACATTCTTTATAGACCAGAGTACTGGGAATCCTCAAAGCTGGTTATGGCATTTTGGAGACCCCGAAAACAGTCAGTCAACTTTACAGGATCCTCATTTCACATATGATGCGGCGGGAATGTATACTGTTTTACTTGAAGTAGAAAGCGATACAGACTTAAAAAGCCGGGAAAGGGAGATAGATGTGCTTGACAATCATTTCGATGAAGTACAGATCCATGTTAGCAGCAACATAAGATATTTATCAACCAGAACTGCACCTTATTACAAATGGTTTTATGAAGGCGAGGCTATTTCAGGTGCTACATCCCGGTTTTATGATAATGTTGATGGTTTGACAGGTGTTTTCAATGTGATGATAATGGATGATTATTGCAACAGGTATTCAGAAGATTTGGTGGTGGGCATAGTTGATTTAAACCAGGTTGATATTTACCCCGACCCTTTCAAGGATTCAATATTTGTTGAAGTATCCGGTCCCTGGATGGGTGATTTTGCTATTGAAGTTGTTTCTGATGAAACTGGTGAAATAATTTTTTCAGATGAACTCTCCAAGACAACTGAAGAGTATTTGATTACCATTGATGCATTGACTTTCCCACCGGGAGTTTATTTTGTTCGCGTTATTTTTGAGGATGGTGAATATGAAGAAATGCTGGTTAAGGAAGAAACTGTACTTCCGGAAGGGATAAATGTTTTCCCCAATCCTTTCAGCGATAATATTTATGTTAGTTTAACGGGTGAAGAAATGGGTGATTTCTCTGTTGAAATTGTGACAGTTTCAGGCAGGACGGTATTTACCAGGGAATATACAAAGACATCTGAAGAGTATTTGGTTACAATACCTGCGTTTGAATATTCTCCTGGTATCTATCTGATTAGGATAAAGTTTGGCGATGACCGTCACGTTAAACGTATTGTGAAAAATTAAGTTTCCAACTCAAAGAGCTTCGCAACTGAGTTGACAGTTATGGATTCCAGCTAAATCTTAGTTGTTCAAAGTGAATAAAAGTACCGGAAAAAGTCATTATTGCTTTTTCCGGTACTTTTTATGTTTTTGCCGTGCAAAGAAGCGCGCCGTATAACGAACATTACCTGCGGTGGAGCAGGAGGTTGAAGCGGGGTTTAATCCCGCTTTTTCTACCCGATTGCAGTTTATGGCAGTCTGTTTATGTGCCTTGCAAGGAAACACCAAAGAACGAAGGGTCGTTGGTGTGGCAGGCCGAAACGGGAAATAATCCCGTTTCTCCTGCCTGATTTTGTTTGCCGTCCGTGGCAGATAACTTTGTGGTGCAAGTCCGCTTCTTACCTGTGTCCGAGATGTCTCATTGCTTCATCCATGATTATCTGGTAGTATTCCAGGTAATTTTCACTTGTTTGCGGTATGAATTTGTCCACAGTTGGCGGGTTTCCTTCCAGTACAGCCCCGTCCGGGTCAATTCCCTTTGCGTGCAGCCTTCCGT
>PUMT01000067.1 GCA_003551495.1 Bacteroidota bacterium | reverse complement strand
GGCTGCTCATGATCTACGCCATTCTCGGGCTACTTTTTCCAGCGCAGCTGCCCACATTTCGGTTACGCGTCTTTGTTGCCTTCGGGCTGTTGGGAAGATCCAGTACCCTTCGTTGCCGCTGCCGCGTTGTGGTGTTCGTTCTGGAAACCGCCAGCCGTTAGGGCCTTGCTGGTTTGCGCCAAACTCGATACCAAACATCAGGTCGCTGGCGCGTGGCCCTGGCCCTGAACGGGATACGGGCATGCGACGGGCTGCACCCACTTTGATTACTGGTGTGCGTTCTCGTGTTCCTCTAACGCTTTCGGCGACGAATGCGTCACGTTTGCCGCGTGCCCGTCCTGCTGCGGCAATTTCTTTACTCATCATGTTTGCGATTTTTTGTGTTTCGTCGCGGATTGCTTTGTTGGCTTCTTTGTCAATACCACGCAAGGCCTTGAGTACTCCGTCAAGGCCTTCCACTTGCGCGCCTACGGCAAATGGTGTGGTTGATGACGATCTAGCCATTTTGAGCCTTGTACTGCTTCTCAAGCACTTCTACGAACGTTTGTATAGTTCTCGCGTCGTATCTTTCGATTTCTGTTAACGGTAGTCCTGTGGCGATGGATAGTTCCACCATCGTCCGGTTTAGGCTTCCGGTTCGCCATCCGGTAAAGGGGCTTCCGAGCCTTCTTCCAGGTTCTCGAGTGTGGCGAGAAAGTCGTCGAATTCGTCGGTCACTTTCTTTTCGATTTTTAGTTGCAGGTATGCCAGTAGTGCTAAGTCCTCAAACGTGGGGCCGTCTGCCCAGCTGCTAATTGCTTTGCCTGTTTGCCGTTCGTACTGGACGATGGCCAGCGGCCCTGCGTTTACTTTTTCAGTTTTGCCGTCGTACTCCAAATGGAATGGAACTCGCATGTTCCCCCTCGATTCTTTTTAGCTTGATGGTGGTGTTACTGGCACGGGTGTGACAGTAAGTGCGGTGTTTACGTCGCCGGGCAACGTTACCGAAACGGTTGAGCCTTCTGCGCCGGTACCTGTAACGTCGGGTACTTTCGGGAAGCATTTTCCGGCGAACGTGACGACGTTGTCTGGGCCTGTGATCACTAGCTCGAAGTCGACTGGTGTGTCGGGGTCGGTGTCGAATGCGGTTTCGAGTGCTTCGCACAGTGAGCCGGTTGCACCCCAGTCGGAAAGCATTTCCATTTCGAGGGTGTAGTCCTGTGTGATGGTTTTGTAGACGGGGCCGCCAAACGTCTCGAACACTTGCTGGTCGTCTTCGATAGTTAGCGTGACGGATAGGGTTTGTGGCTCGAAGTCTTCGGAATCGATTTCGAGGGTTACGTCGCGTCCTGTGATTACGGTTGCCATGTTGGTGTCCTTATGCCGATGCGAACGCGACGGCAGTGTTGCGGTCGCCTACGAATGTCCAGGAGATAGTCGAGGCCTCGAATCCTTCGCCTGATGCTGGCGGCAGTTTCGGGAATAGGTTGCCGGTGACTGTGAGTGTCGCGTCTGGGCCTTGCGCGGTCATCGTGAACGCGAGCGACGTGTCGGGTTCTGTGAGCGTGGCTGTTGTGAGTGCTGAACAGATACCGCCAGTGGCACCCCAGTCGGCAAGAATTTCTACGTCAAGGGTGTAGGGCACTGTGAGCGTTTTGTACACTCGTGCGCCGAGCACGTCGTATTGTTCTTGAGTGTCTTCGATGGTTAGTGTCGCGTTAAGTGTTTGGGGGGTGTACGTCACGCCGCCGATCACGAGCGTGAAGTCATTCCCTGTGATGACGGTGGACATGTTTACTCCGTTGGTGAGAGTTGTGCGCGTACTGCGATGGGGATGCGTGTTGTGAGCAGGTCGGACGGGCCTACCTGTTCGACTGTGGGACGCAGTAGCGGTGATACTGCTGTCCCTTGCGGTAGCAGCTGTAACACTGATACGGCAAGTTTTTCGAGTGCGTCGAGACTGCCCTCGTTGTCCATTGCTTGCACTGCGACGACTAGCTGCAGTCTTACGAGTAGTCGTGTGCCGCCAGAGCCGATGGTTTCGATTTCGAGGTAGGGTTCGTCGGGCAGGATGACTACCGACGGGGGTTGCACGACTGCTGGGGGGTACGCATACGCTTGGTAGCCGGAATCGGTGAGGACTTCGGCTAGGTCTTCGCGTACTGTGCGTACCGTTACGGTGCTCATCCTACGAGGCTCCCGGTGTCCATGTGTTGACCGATGAGGCCTGATACTCGTGTAATCAGGCTTTTGCCCATACGGTAGGGGCCGGGGGTGAAGTCTACGGCGTTCATCTGTCCGCCGGGTGCTAGCCGGGATTGCCACATGTCTACAGCGATGGCGGTGGCTGCTTCGACTACTTCGGGCACTTCGGCGTAGTAGTTGATGCGTGTGCCGTCGTATACGGTGCCGTTTGGGATGATGGGCTGTGGGTCGATAGGTTCGGTGTTCCACGGTGTTTCGGATAGTGCGATCACGATGTTTTCTTCTGGCACTTCTGTGACGGTGACGGTTCTGTCCCAGCTGACGATGCCGAAACCTCGCAGTACGATTTCTTGCCCTACGAAAAATTTGTGTGGTTCTGTGGTTCGGAACCTCACCGTGGTGCCTGTGCCCGGTGGCGATACTGCAAGGGTGCAGCATGCCTGGTCGACTTTAGCCTTGTACATGACGAGGTAGGCCAGCAGGACGCTGGTAGCGGCTTCTGTGACCCGTTCGAGGTCTTCGTCGGGGTACAGGTCACCCACACCTAGAACGGTCTTAAAGTCTTCTACGTCGATGAGGCTGTCGGGCATCGTCGGGCCTTAGTGTGCGCCGGGGAGCGAGAGGGGGTTCGCTCCCCGGCTGGTATTGGGTTTAGCTAGATGGCGGCGTAACGGTGATGTTACGGATAGCCGTGGGGTATTTGAGCGCCAGCGCACAGTATCCGTAGACGGACACGTCGACGCTGAGGTCGTCGGCGTAACGTGTTTCGACGCGGATAGGTGCTCCTGCGGTTTCGTAGAACGTTGCGAACGCACCGGGGTAGACGAGCCCGTTGGAGTTCACAGCGTTCGGGTTCACGACGAGGTCAAGTCCGGCGACGGTGCCGTTTGTTGATCCCTGCGTTACGAGGCCGCTGGCGTTCTGCGGCGCAGCTGCGGCGAACAGTGGACGGCCACCCTGGTCTACTTCTTTGAGCAGGTCGTCGTAACCGAACGAGCCGGTGGTCACTGGCGACACCATCAGACGGTTCGGGGTGAACCGCATCACGGTGTATGCGTCGGCGATGCCCTGCGCGATTGCGTCGTAGATGGTTTCACCATCCGAGGCGCGTGCTGCTGCGGTGCCTGCCGGGTTTGCTTCGGTCAACGCGAACACGTCGGTTGCTTGGGCGTACTGTGCAGCCAGTTGGCGCAGCAGTTCGTCGAAGTAGGCTGGGTCTGACCGTTCGATGAGCTGGCGCGAGATTTTGTTGCCGCCGGCAAACGTTTTCACGTCGACGGTGATGTCTTGGATTTGTGCCTGTCGGGTTTCGACCTCGTCCAGTTCGGTCGTCTGTTCTCCGACGAGCGGCTGGGTGGTGATTGACGGGATACGGAACGACATTCCGGCATCGGGGAGCGGCTGCCGGTTGATGGAGTTAATGAAGTAACGTGTGTCGTCGACCACCCCAATGATTTCGCGGAGCAGCGGCACCGGGATGACACCGCCGTCGCGGACGGTTGTCTGTTCGCCTAGCGCTGCGTTGACGAGCATCTGAGCGTCGTGGTCTCCCATACCTGCACGCAGCTGGGCGCGAAGCATGCCGCCGGCTGTAAGGCCTTTAAGGTCACGCGGCTGGGCTGTGATGTACGGGGTTGAGGGCTGTGCCGACGCGACAACCTCGGGGGTCGCGGCTTCGACTGGTTCTGGGGTAGAGGTAGCCGCCTCGGTAGCGGTAACCTCAACGGTTTGCTCTTCCACTGTGTTTTCCTCTGTTGGGGCCTCTTCTGAGGCTGCTACTTGTGTTACCTGTGCGCCGGCGAATGCCGGTGTTGTTACGAGCGATACCTCGACCAGTTCGGCGGCTGTGACGTTCATTACGCCGTCTTTGCCGACTGTGTGCTCAAGGATGTTCGCTCCTACCGAAAGGCCATCTCGCAGCCCTTCGGAAGCTTCTACGAGTGCATCGGTTCCGCTGGTGGTGTTTGCGATGCGGAAAGAACCGACGATGTGGTCTGTGCCTTTCACGAACGAAACGGATTTGCCGATGGGTTTACGTCCGTCGTGTTCGAGCAGTAGTTTGACTTCGCTGGGGTTTGTGATTGCGCCGGCCTCGAAACGAACGGGGCCAAGCGACGTGTTGCCGATTTCGCCGAAAGGCAGAATACGGCCAACGATCGTGCGACGTTCTACGTCGGCTGCGGTTACGTCTGCGGAAAAGGTTAGTTTTAAGTCAGGCTTAGACGCTTTCATTTCTTCGTCCTCGTCTTCGTCTTCGTACGCTTCTGCGCGTCCTTGCCATGCGTTGCAGTATGCGCCGCCGTCAACGTATTCGCCCCACTGTTCGCAACGTGCACGCCCATCAGGCGCTACGTCTTCCTCGTTAAAAAACGCGCAATTTCCGCATGCTTGACCTTCGGGAACGTCGGTTGACGTTGCCGGCCGGTAGTTGTCAGGTAGTTCAGCTTCTAGTCTCATTCTTGCGGCCCACCTGGTGCGAAGTCTTCGAGTTGGCGTGCTTCCTCGGGGGTGAGGATGCCGAGCGGTACGAGTGCTTGGTACAGCTGTGCGCGTTCGATTGGTGACGAGCGTAGAAAGTCGGTAAATGAGAACGCGACGTGTTGGCCGCGTGGTAGTACGTCTTGCATTGACAGTCGCTGTTCGATGGCGTGTACGAATGGTTGCAGGCTGAAGTCGATGAGGTCACGCCGGCTACTGTTGAGGTTTGCGTAGGTCATCGACGAGCCGGTGTCTGACCCTAAATACCATGCTGGGATGCCTGTGGCGCGTGCGAGGTCTTTGACGATGTATTCGCGTGCTTCGACGAGTGCCATGTCTCGCGGTGAGAAACCGACGGTTTGTGCGTCGAGTGAGGCGTTTAGGTATGCCGTGGCGCGGTTTGTTCGTGCTTCTTTCCAGCGTGTGAGTAGGCTTTCTACCTGGTCTTTGGGTAGATCCACGCCGGTGTTTTTCAGAATCATCGACGGTGCTGGGGTTTCGGCGTAGTTGAGGCTGGCGCGTTCTAGTTCGACTGCTGTGCGGATGGTGCGTCCTGCACGAGCGAGTAGGCCTTCGTCTGTGCCTGTGAACACGATTAGCCGGCCGATGCCGGTACGGGGTACGACAACGCCCTCGATGTCGTAGTCGATGATTTTGGTGCCTTCACGGTTCCAGCGGAAACCCACACGGGTAGGGTCTATCCATTGGAATCGGCGAGGCCGGCCGTCTTCGATGTACTGTTCGATTACTTGCCAGTAGGCACGGCCGTAGAAAAATAGGGAATCGACGGTGTAGCTCATGGTGGTTGCGCGTGGCGTGTCGTCCTCGGGCTGTACCATCCAGGGCAGCCGGTCGATTTCTGTGCCGTCTGCTGCATAGTTTAGTAGTGGCATGCCAGAGATCGTGCCAGCGATAAGGTTTCTGGCGCGTGCTACTGCCGGTACGCTGAGCGCGTCAGCTCGAAACACTGTTGGCATGACGAAAGACTGGTAGCCAAGTCGTGAGCCAGGTGGAAACACAAACGGCTCTAAGGCCGCTGTAGCCTTCGCTGCCGGCGGTGGCGTGCCTAGCATGATGTCCCGTATTTTCACAGTGTTATCCTATCCGATAAATAGCTCTGCTTTCGGCAGCGGCTGGATTGCGTAATGTGTTGCCATCGCTAGGGCTACTGCTGCGGCTACTGGGCCGGCTGATTGCCTTCTGACGATGCGCCAGCCACCGTCGCTAGTCCATTTGCGTGCTGACGATAGAACGTGTTCGGATAGTGTTTCTTGGCCGGCGTGTTGGAGACGGCCGGACACCATCGCGCCGAGTAGTTCGTCGCATGCAGTGGAGAATGCGATGCCTGAGCAGTCTGCTACGGGTATGCCTACTTGGGCGATGCGTGCGGCGATGCCGGCTGCTGTGTAGCGGTCGAATCCGACTACTCGTGCGTTTAGATCTCTGGCGTGTTTGGCTACTGCGCCGGCGATGGCGAGGTCGTCGATGGCTCCGTCGGCTTCCCAAGTGTCGAGCAGGTGTGCGCCGATGTTTTCGTTTTCGTCTAGCTGCTGTACGGCCACGAGGGCTGCGTGCCGTCGGTCTGGGGTTACGTCGATGGCGAGCATTGTGGGCAGTGCAGGGTCGAACACGAGTTGGCTGTTGGTGCAGTTTGCCCAGGCTTCGGGTGGCCAGGGCGAGTCGAGTACGTCGACCCATTGGCATAAGGCTTCGGTACGAAACACGTTTGCAGGGTCTGAGCGGAATCGTGCCTCGAGGGCTTCTTCTTCGATGAGGTATCCCAGTGACGGGTTTGCTTGGTACCACGCCTCGCGATCGTCGAGTTTTAGTGTGGGGCTTGCTGACCATTCTGCGTAGTACAGGCTTTTGTCTGCTCCTGGCGACGAGATGGATTGCATCGCTTGGTCTCGTAGCCGGTTTAGTACGACGCTGGTTGCGTCGCCGGCGTTTGATGTTGTCCAGATTTGTCCGCCGGTGGTTTGCAGCGTGTAGGTCATCGCGGCCCAAGAATCGAAACTCGAGTGTTCTCGCAGCTCGTCGATGATGCATAGGTCGGCGGTTAGTCCTCGGGGGCCGCCGGCTGTTGGCGCGACAATTTTGTAGCGTGCGCCGGATTTGAGTTCGAGTTCTTCTTTGCCGTTTGTGACGGATACCCGTTTGATTTCGGATGCTATCCACGGCGTGTTTTGTGCGATCTCTACGACACTGCGAAACGTTTCGAGTGCTACTTCTCGGGACTGTGCTGTGGCGATGATGAGTTTCTCGTCCCACAGCAGTAGGCCGGCAAGTATCCGCATGCGTAGCAGGTGGGTTTTGCCTGACTGGCGTGCTACGAGGATGACGTTTGTGCGGTGCTGCCAGCCTTTGTCGTTGACCGATAGCGCGTTTTTGCAGACGTGTTTCTGCCAGGGCAACAGTGGCATACCGAGCGCGTCGGCTAGGCCGGCT
>PUMT01000045.1 GCA_003551495.1 Bacteroidota bacterium | reverse complement strand
TCCGGAATACCCCGGGCAAAAACTCAATTTTGTCAAGAGAATCAACCTGAAAGGTGTCGGGAGGCTCAACTATCAGTGTACCGTCCCTGTCAATAAAAAGAGCCTTTTTCTTTTCCATATTTTATTTCGTTTTATATTCACTCATTGCCCTGAGCAGTTTTTTATTTTCCCTGTCCGTACCTATGGTAATGCGAACACAATTGTCACACCCGGGCTCTCCGGAGCGGTCCCTTACAATCACTCCCCTGCCGGAGAGGTGACGGTAAAACCTCCCGGCATTGTCAACCCTTACAAGAAGGAAATTGGCATCGGAAGGATAAACCTTTTCAACAAAGGGGAAATATTCAAGTTGACCGGCCAGCTTTTCCCTGCCGGCAATGATCTTCTTTACATTTCTCTCACCTCTCCTGTATTTCCCAATCACTTTGCAAGCCTCCATGATATTAAGGGAACTGATATTGTAGGGAGGCTTTATTTTATTGAGTGTATCCACTACCTCTTTGTTTGCAAATGCCATACCCAGTCGTATGCCCGCTTTGCCCCAGGACTTTGAAAGTGTGCGTACAACCACCAGGTTGGGGAACCCATTTATAAAGTCGATCATCCCCCTGCTGCCGGAAAAATCTATATAAGCCTCATCAACAACTACAAGTGCATTAACCGATTTCAAGAGGCGGATCATCCTTCTGCTGTCAATAAGATTCCCTGTGGGGTTATTGGGCGAGCAGATGAAAATAATCCTGGTGCCTTCATCAGAAATACGCAAAACCTCCCCTTCATCCAATCCAAAATCTGCGTCCAATCGAACTTTCCTGAATGCAACACCATTTATTGCTGCTGCAACCTCATACATTCCGTATCCGGGTGACATGCCGGCTATATTGTCAATGCCGGGATTGCAAAAAGCCCTTATCAGCAGATCGATCACCTCATCGCTGCCGTTGCCGAGGAATATCTGCTCAAGAGGCACGTTTGCAAGGCGGGACAACTTATCCTTCAGCTTCCTCTGGAAAGGATCGGGATACCTGTTGAACCTTCCTCCGTAGGGATTTTCATTGGCATCCAGCAGCACCTTTCCTTCTCCCGTAAACTCTCCCCTCGCGGAACTGTATGGCCTGAGTTCCCTTATATTTTTCCTTATCAGTGAATTGACGGCTCCCATGGCTTCTCAAATGATTTTTTTATATATTCCAGTCTTACATCAACAGCAAGCTTATGCGCTGCAAGATCTTCCGCATCAGCCATTATCCCGGTGGCATTACCCAGCAGGGGAAGTCCTGATGAAGACACCTCCTGGAAAGTTATCTTTTTCATGAACGATTCAAGGGATACACCGCTCCAGGCTTTCGCAAAACCATTGGTAGGAAGGGTGTGGTTTGTGCCCGAAGCATAATCACCAACACTTTCGGGGGTATAGCTTCCCAGAAAAACCGAGCCTGCATTCCTCACCTGTGAAGAGAGGTCTCTGTAATCTGACGAGGATATTATAAGGTGTTCAGGAGCATAAAGGTTGATGAACTCCATCAGCAGCTCCCGGTTTTCAAAAACAAGTGAAAGGCTGTTTTTAAGTGACCCTTCAATTTCCCTGCGGCGCGGGAGATGTCTGACCTGCTCTTCCAGGGAAGAATAGATCGCGGGCAGTATATTTTCGTCTGTTACAGTAAGTATAACCTGACTGTCCTCACCGTGTTCGGCCTGCGAAAGTATATCGGCCGACACGAATTCAGGCCTCGTGCTCCTGTCGGCTATTATGGCCACCTCCGACGGTCCGGCCGGCAGGTCTATCGGCGTACCCCACATTGAGGCAAGCTGCTTGGCCATTGTTACATACTGGTTTCCCGGTCCAAAAAGCTTGTCTGCTGCCCGGATAGTTTCGGTGCCGAATGTCATTGCAGCAATTGCATGGGCGCCGCCTGCAGAATAAACCGATGTAACACCCGATATTGAGGCAGCATAGAGTATGGCAGGGTGTACCTTCCCGTCTTTTCCCGGCGGGGTGCAAATTATTACCTCACTGCATCCTGCAAGTCTCGCAGGTACCGCAAGCATAAGAACTGTAGAGAAGAGGGGGGCAGTGCCACCCGGCACATAAAGTCCCACCCTTTCAACCGGCACCGCTTTGCGGGAACAAACCACTCCCGCCATAGTAGTTACAGTTAAATCTTCAGGCCTCTGGGCGGAATGGAACTTTTCAATATTGCCAGAAGCAAGATGTATGGCATCTTTGAGTTCACGGGAAACCTTTTTCTCCGCATTTCTGATATCCTCAGCGGGAACAACCAGTTGCCCGTCATCACACCTGTCAAACCTGCTCCTGTAATTAAGCAGCATTTTGTCGCCGCCTTCCTTTACATTGAGCATTATTTCCCTGACCCGGTTTTCCAGTTCCCTGTTTTCCATGACAGGCCTTTCTGCCAGATTTCGCCATGTATCCTTCGGGGGGTGAACTATTGTTTTCATCTTTAGTTGAATAATTTTAATATTAAACTATCATTTTTTCTATAGGTATAACCAGGATGCCCTGTGCACCGGCCTCTTTTAGTTTGTTTATCACTTCCCAGAACTGGTTTTCGTTTACCACCGAGTGGACTGAACTCCACCCTTCCATTGCAAGGGGCATTACGGTCGGACTTTTCATTCCGGGAAGTATGCCGGCTATCTCATCAAGTTTTTCATTGGGTGCATTTAGCAGAATATATTTATTGTCGCGTGCCTTTTGAACCGCACGTATCCGGAAAAGGAGTGCTGACAGTATTTCCCTTTTTGCTTCTGTTAGCCCGTTGCCCCCAACGAGCACAGCCTCCGAGCGCATTACCGTCTCCACCTCCTTCAGTCCGTTACTTATCAAAGTACTCCCGGTACTGACTACATCGAAAATGGCATCTGCCAGTCCTATACCCGGTGCTATTTCAACCGAGCCGTTTATTTCGTGTATCTCTGCACGTATTCCATTTTCTTTCAGGAATGAATCAAGGATATTTGGGTATGAGGTGGCTATACGTTTCCCTTCAAAAAACTGTATTCCGGTGTAACGTGACTGTTTTTCAACAGCAAGGGAAAGCCTGCAGCGGGCAAACCCCAACCTTTCGATTATCCTGAGCGTTTTGTTCTTTTCCCTGAATACATTCTCCCCCACTATCCCGATGTCTGCTACGCCGTCATATACATACTGCGGGATATCATCGTCACGCAGGTACATAATTTCGACCGGGAAGTTGGATGCGCGGGAAACCAGTTTTCTTGTACCGTTCATAATATTTATCCCCGCTTCTGTTATCAGGTCAATGGACTTTTCACTCAGTCTCCCGGATTTCTGTAAAGCAATTTTAAGGCTGCACATATTGGTTAAAAAGTTTATTAAACAAAAAAAAGCCTGCAGATACTGCAGGCTTTTTAATTATTATAAAGTTTGCTTATCCGCACTGCAATATCATTCCATACCATTTGAATGGTGATGATGGTAATGATGTACAGTTGCAGATATTATTAACATATTATTTTCTGTTTTGACTATGCAAATATAAACACTTTTTCCTGTCAAACAAATTTATTTTAAAATGGCGGGGGATTCCCCTTTGTGCGCCCCATCTGATATACATATTCCCTTACCTTTTGAGCCCAGCAGTAATGCGACATTGACCTGTCGAACCGTTCCCAGGGTATGGGAGGGCCTATTTTCATCCTGATGGTCTTGTTGCGTTTACGGAAAAATTCGTATGGCAGCAGGGCAAGCTCAAGGTTCAGCGGAATAAAAAGCATTTTTCTCAACAGGAAAATTGTATAAAAAAGAAGTGAATTCCTGCCGTAAAAATAGATGGGAACTATCATCCTTTTTGTTGAAACAGCGCGTGTAATGAGACTTTTTTGCCACTCCCTGTCCATTACCCTGAACCCCCTGAGTCTCGATACCAGTCCGGCCGGGAAATGGGTTACCGGACAGTCAGTTTGCCTCAGCTCCTCCAGGGCTTTTTCAATGTACATCCTTGGACTTTTTCCGAAAACATTGACTGCAACAATATTATTCTTCAGGTTGGGTATATAAAAGTAAACATCATTGCCAATAGATTTGAACCGGCCGTACTTTTCGGCTGCAACAGATGTGATTGCTAGTCCGTCAGCCACACCGAAAGGGTGGTTTGCCACAAGAAAGCAATTGCATTGATCAGGCAGGTTCTCCCTGCCCTCAACTGCAAACCTGATGTTGAGATCTTCAGCAATTCTCCTGTTGAATTCCGCACCTTCCAGTCCTTCATACCTTGTTAGAATCCCATTCATTTTGTCCTGGCATATAATCTTCTCAAGCAGCTTCATTACAAAACGGGGCATGCGCTTAAGTGCCTTATTGTCGCGCTCTTTTGCAATCTCCTGAAGATCAATATATTTCATTCGCATTAATTGTTTAAGCGGAAGTCATTGCCTTATTCCGACCTTTTTTGAACAACCCTTTTACGGGATGCAGGTTTTCAATATTCAGGCTAAGATAAAACTTTTGAAAACAATGCGCAATTGAACTAAATTTGGCATGAACAACAGGGTATTCAATTTGTTGTAATAAAAAAACCCAGACAAATGGAAAAATTTAAATTTCAAACCAATATCAATTGCAACGGCTGCCTTTCCGCAGTAAAACCATTTCTTGACGGGGAGAAGCGTATAGAAAAGTGGGAGGTTGACCTCCTGAGTGACAATAAAATACTTACAATAGAAGCCTCAGGGATCACTTCCGTTGAAATAAAAGATATTATCGGCGAAGCCGGGTTTGAAGCAAGGGAGGTATAATGGCAGATGTTAAGGAAACATGGAGGGTTGAAGGGATGACCTGTGCATCCTGTGCAACGGCCGCACAAAAATCATTGTCGCGTACCGAGGGTGTCAGCAATGCCCAGGTCAATTACGCAACCGGTAGTGTACTGATTGAATACGATCCTTCACTGACCGGCTACGAACGGTTGAATTCCGCCCTGAAAAAGACCGGCTACTCACTTGCAAGGGATGTGTATGGCGAGGAAAGGGAACGGAAAAGAGTTGTTGCACTCAGGAACAACACAATTGCAGCAATACTTTTTGCAATCCCGGTTTTCATATACGGGATGTTTTTTATGCATGCCCCTTATGCAGACCCGATAATGATGGTGCTGACCCTGCCTATAGTTGCCGTATTCGGGAGACAGTTTTTTATCAATGCATGGAAGAAGGCACTCAGCCTCCAGTCCAATATGGACTCCCTTGTAGCGATTGGCACCGGGTCGGCTTTCCTGTTCAGTTCTTTCAATACCCTGTTCCCGGGTTATTTGAGGGAGAGGGGACTTGAACCGCATGTCTATTTTGAGGCTGCAGCAGTAATAATTGCATTGATACTGCTTGGACGGTTCCTTGAAGAGAGGGCAAAATCGAAAACCTCAGGGTCTATTCGAAAGCTGATGGGACTGCAGGTTAAGACAGCGCGCGTGATACGCAACGGCAGCGAACAGAACCTGCCTGTTGAACAGCTAGTGCCCGGTGATGAAATAATGGTAAGGCCTGGTGAAAAGGTCCCGGTTGACGGAACAGTAACCGATGGAAGCTCATATGTGGATGAAAGTATGATTACCGGGGAACCCATTCCCTCACCTAAACAAAATGGAGATAAAGTTATAGGTGCTACAATAAACACAACTGGCAGCTTCAGGTTCAGGGCAGAAAAAGTGGGTTCCGAAACAATGCTGGCAAGGATAATTGAACTGGTAAGGGAGGCTCAGGGCAGCAAAGCCCGGATTCAGAAGGTGGTTGACAGGTTTGCATCCATATTTGTCCCTGTGGTTATAGTAATTGCAGTTATCAGCTTTGCTGTGTGGTACTTTTTCGGCCCGCCCCCTCAGGTCAGCTACGCCTTCATCACCTCGGTAACGGTTCTTATTATTGCATGTCCGTGTGCACTTGGACTGGCAACACCGACCGCCATAATGGTAGGCATAGGAAAGGGGGCAGACAACGGCATACTTGTCCGTGACGCCCGGAGTCTCGAATCTGCCCATAAGCTGGATGCAATAGTGCTTGATAAAACCGGTACTATCACATCGGGTAACCCTGAAGTAACCGACCTTATCACCAGCCCTGACCTTGATGACCCGGATGAAATGCTTTCCGTACTGCTTGGAATCGAAAAACTGTCCGAACATCCACTTGGAAGAGCCATAGCGGCAAACCTTGAAGAAAAAGGGTATGAAGCAAGGGATATAAAAAAATTCAACAGCATCACGGGCAAGGGTATTACTGGTGAATACGGGCAAAAAAAGTGGGTTGCCGGCAACAGGAAGCTGATTGACGAAAACGATGTTTCAGTGCCCTCCTTTTTTGAAGAAAAGATCCATGCACTGGAAAAAGAGGCCAAAACAGTAATATATTTTTCATCTGAAGGGAAAGTGGTTTGCCTTGTGGGCATAGCCGACAGTATAAGGGAATCATCTGCCGGGGGAGTAAGGCGCCTGAAGGAAATGGGACTGGAGGTGCATATGCTGACAGGTGACAATGAAACAACCGCTGCCGCAATAGCAGGCAAAGCAGGCATAACAACCTACAGGTCGGGTGTTCTTCCACCCGATAAGCTTGAATATATCAGGCAACTTCAAAGTGAAGGGAAGGTGACTGCAATGGTGGGTGATGGTATAAACGACGCCCCTGCCCTGGCACTTGCGGACGTGGGAATTGCCGTAGGTTCGGGCACCGATATAGCAATGGAGAGCGCCGGTATAACGATCATCAGGGGCAACATAGAAAAAATTGCCGCCGCAATAGACCTTTCGAGGCAGACTGTAAGGACAATACACCAGAACCTTTTCTGGGCTTTCATCTACAACATCATTGGTATACCGGTTGCAGCCGGGGTTCTTTACCCGTTTACCGGGTTACTGCTAAACCCCATGATTGCAGGTGGAGCAATGGCTTTCAGTTCCGTTTCGGTTGTAACCAACAGTCTGAGATTGAAAAGGAAAAAAACATAATAGCTATAAATCTTTCAGAAGCTTGTTTTCAGGGCATTTCTCAATTGCCTTGCTGAATGAACCGAGCATTTTCTCCAATTCCTTTATCTCCCTGCTTTTTTTTGCCATCAACACATCCAGTCCACTGTGATCAAGCTTGTCAAAAATATACTTC
>PUMT01000118.1 GCA_003551495.1 Bacteroidota bacterium | reverse complement strand
TTAATATGGGTCACATACAGTGGAGCCTGGGTAACAGGAAATCTGCACTTGATTATTACAGAAAATCGATAAAAAAACAGACAGAAAAAAACACCCCGGGAGATAATCAAAAAGATAGTTCAAAAACCGCCGGCAGCCGGGATGACGCAAGGCAGTTTACTGAAAAAGATTTTATGGAAGTTTTTGAAGAAGATCTGCCTCATCTGCTGAATCAGGGTATTGTTAAAAACGAGATACCGATTATGTTAGACCAGTTGAGGTACCTTCTCGAATAAAAATCAACGACAACACTTCAGTCAGAAAAACTTCAGTTGAATCTAATAAAGGGGTGTTCCTTAAAACGGAAAGCGGGTTTGTAAATCAGATTAAAATGAGAATTCTCCCTGCCGTGCAAGGAATTTTCCGCTGAATTCCACAACAATTTCTTTTGGCTCATTATTACCTTCATCACTCTCAAAGCCCGTTGCAACAAAATCAAATTCCCCTTCTACATGAATATCTGATGTAACTTCAATGGTTATTGTTCCCTCGTCTGAAAAAAACAACTCTTCCTTATCATCAAAATACGATATTATCCATGCCCTGAAGTTCTCTATTTCGTAAATCCATTCAGACAGATTATCCATATCCTCCTCTTCAAGATCATCTATCTGATATGTTTTTTCTTCAGGCACATCGCCACCCCTTACAAACCAGATGTGGATTGAGTTTCCCGGAACACCGGCTTCCAGATAAATGCCATATGTGTATTTCTGGGGATTATCAAGGTCGTCTACAAACTGGCTGAAATAGGCCTGTCCAAAAACGCCGGATTCAATATAACCTTTCAACTCACCCCTGAAAGTGCCATAGTCAAGCCTGTCTGAAGGCAAATCGAACGGATCATCCTCATCACAGGAAGCTAATCCGAGTATCAGAAATAAAGAGAAAAAATATTTCCCTGTTCTTATTATCTTTTGCATTTTATTTTTCAATAATATTAAAATATTCAACTATTAAAGTAACCAAATAAAAACATCAATTACAACTTTTTGAGGAATAAAAGAGTTGAACTGAAAAAAAATTGAAAATATCTTTAAGTAGCTCCTTTACTCGAAAAGTAAATAATAATATTTATTTTTATGCGAAACTGCAAGAATAAAATTCCTCTTTAGAAAACGCAATACTGAAATTAATGTTATTGAAAAACCTGAAAATATGGAAATTATTATAAAAACTCACATTATGAGATTGCTGATTGTAATTGTTTCACTCCACATTTGCCTGTTTTCATGCAGTGCAGCCCACACGGTAACTGAAAGTAAAACAAAACAGACTGTCGAATCAATTACCCCGACCACATTACCTGAACAGGTTGTTGTACGGCGAACCGAATTTGGTGTCCCTCATATCTATGCCGACAACATGAAAGCTGCAGGTTTTGCCCTCGGTTACGTTCAAATGGAAGACTACGGGGAGCGCGTTGCAGAGCTTCTTCTGAGGGCCAGGGGTGAGTGGGCAAAATACAATGAGCTCGAAGGGAATAACCTCTCAAGGGCAATTGACAGCGATGCTTCAAACCGCAGGAACTATTTAAGGGCGGTTGAAACATGGCAAAAACTTGAACCGGATACCCGGCATTTCCTGGAAGGATTTGCAAAAGGGGTGAACCGTTATATAGAACTTCATCCCAATGAGTTCGATGAGTGGACAAAGCCGCATTACACCGGATACGATGTTCATGCAAGGAATATAGTTTCCCCCGGGGCAGGAACGGTCAGAAGCTTCCTCTCTGCTCACGAAAGGCACAAGGAAGAAAAAGAAGTTGATCGTGCAGAGGCATCTTCGTCCGTCAACGAATCTAAAAACGAAACTGAAAATATCTGGGCACGGCTGGCAGCAGAAGCAACAGATATGAATCCCGATGACGGATCAAATGTATGGGCATTTGCACCTGAAAGAACAGCATCCGGAAATGCCATACTTATGCGTAACCCTCACTTGTCATGGGAAGCCGGATACTACGAGGCGCGTGTAAAAGTGCCCGGAAAGATTGACTTTTACGGGGATTTCAGGATTGGAAACGCCCTTGGTATTATCGGAGGATTCAATAAAAGGCTGGGATGGGCTACCACAAACAACAACCCTGACCTTGATGAAATTTACTCTTTTGACGCAGACCCCGAGCGTCCTGACCACTTTTTACTTGACGGAACATCCATCCCGATAACCCGGGAAAAGGTAACGGTAGAATTCAAACATGGAAATGCAACTGCTGCAGAAACACGTGAATTCCTGACCACACCATATGGCCCTGTTATCCTGAGGGAAGGAGGAAAAATATATATAATCAGGGCAGCAGGCGACGGAGAATTCCGTACCGGAGAGCAATTCCTGAAAATGATGAAAGCCGGCAATTTCGAAGAATGGAAAGATGCAATGAAAATACGTGCAAGGGTTTCATCAAATATAACCTATGCAGATGCTGACGGAAACATTTATTATGTATGGAATGCAACCATGCCCGACCGCCCCCATGAAGCAGGTGGCGACACAATGGCCGTTCATGTAACCAGGTCGGATCAGATGTGGCTCGATATACTCGAATGGGATGCCCTTCCACGACATAAGAATCCAAAGGGTGGATATCTCAGGAACGAAAATGACCCTTTCCATTTTACCAATCTGTATGAAGTTCTTGAACCGGAAAACTTTCCGTCATACTTTCCAGAGCCGCAGATGCGACTCAGAAGCCAGATATCCCACGAACTCATACATAATGACAATGTGTTTACACTTGAAGATGTTGTTGAACTGAAGCATGATATGAAAATGCTGCTGGCAGACCGGGTTAAGG
Source organism: Bacteroidota bacterium (assembly GCA_003551495.1). GTDB lineage: Bacteria > Bacteroidota > Bacteroidia > Bacteroidales > PUMT01 > PUMT01. The sequence goes on along the minus strand of PUMT01000118.1, from coordinate 4,301 downwards.
GTGACCTGGTGAAGGCAGTGAGAAATTCAAATCCTTCAGGGGAAATAGCTGAAGCTATTACTCTCATTGAAGAGTGGGACAATACTGTTGCAAGGCACAGCCGTGGGGGAGTGCTCTTTGAAACATGGTGGAACCGTTACGTTTCAACTGCCGATGAAGAAAGGGTAAGTCCCACACCTGAATCAGCCGGTTTTGCTGCAACACCAGAAAAACTTTTCAGTGAACCCTGGACGTACGAAAAGCCTGTAACAACCCCCTATGGGCTGGCAGACCTGGAACGGGCTGCAGAAGTATTCGAATGGGCGGTTGAGGAGGCAAAAAACCGCTTCGGGCACTGGAACCTTGCATGGGGCGAAGTCCACCGGGCAGTTATAGGAGATATTGACGTACCTGTTGGAGGCTGCCCGGGTCTGCGAGGCTGTTTCAGGGTGCTTGGATTCAGACAACACCGGGATGATGAAAAGAAAAGAGAGGTACAGAGAGGTGATGGATGGGTATTTGCAGTTGAATTCGGAGAAACCCCCAGGGCATTTTCGATACTGGCCTACGGGCAAAGTATAAAGGAGGATTCACCGCATTATAATGACCAGCTGGTTATATTTGCCAATAACGAAATGACCCCCGTAGCCTTTACCGATAAAGAGGTTGAAGAACAGCTTATAATTGAATACAGGCCGGGAGCAGAAAAATAACCTTGCTGCAAAAGAACGCAGGTTCATACGTGCAAACAAGGTTAATCAAGCTAATATTCAATGAGTTATTGTTGTATGCAAATTAAGTTCATCTCTTTTTGTCTGCCGAAGGTTGATGCGGCTTTCATAAGTTTAATTTTAAAAACCGGAAGTATGAATACTTATATCAGATCAATTTCTTCAGTTTTGCTCCTGCTGGTCTTTTGCACTTACTCCTTTTCCCAGGATGAATGCACAACTATTCTTGTGGGCAGGAAGGCAACTGCCGACGGTTCTGTTATAATTGCCCATGCAGAAGACATGGGCAAAACAGATTCCGGTAAACTTTGGCACCAGGATGCCGGGGAACATGAAAAGAGTGATTCAATATACCTTCCCTACGAAACAATTCCCGGAGTGTCCCGGACTTATTCATACTGGGCGCACGGTAACTCCGATAAGGTTGCTGAAAGATACAACGGCTCAATACTGGCCGGCATGAACCAGTTCGGGGTCTCTTTCGGATGCAACACTGTTTACACAAGGGATGAATTGATCCCGGAAGGGGAAAAGGGACTGCAACGGTACAGTATCCGAAGGCTTATAATGGAAAGAGCACGCACAGCACTGGAAGCAGTTGAAATGATAGGTCAATTAATAGACACATACGGGCAGAGCGGAATTGTAGTGGCCTATCTGATAGCAGACCCCCGGGAGGCCTGGGTAGTCGAAACCACCCCCCGCCACTGGGTTGCAAAAAGGGTTCCGGATGACGGTTTTCATGTTCAGGCCAACCGTTATACCATCGAAAAGGAATGGGATCTTGCCAGCCACGGCCTTGTAGAATATGCTGTCAAAAAGGAATGGTACGATCCCTCAAAAGGGGAATTCAGCTTCAGGCATGTGTATGCCGACCCTGAACGGCTTGAACATCCGTATGATACTGTAAGGGAATACCGTGCCTGGGAGATACTTAAACGGAAATCCGGGTCCGTAACAGTAGCCGACCTGAAGTCGATAATGAGAAGTCATTATGAAGGAACGGAAGATTACCATTATCCTCCACACAATACAGATGTTAGGCGCCCAATTTGTGTAAGCAACACCCAGGCAGCAAAAGTCTGGCATCTGCGCTCCGACCTGCCTGTTGAAACAGGTGCTGTTATGTGGTATGCAACATCAACTCCCTGTGTCAGCATATTCGTCCCGGTTTTTTCAGGAGCAGGCACTGTTCCCTTAGAATACCTCAATGCCGGGGAGCAATTCGACCTTTCTTCAGTATGGTGGACTTTCGATGCATTGCAGCGAACAGTAGATAGCAACTATGATGGTTTGTTCCCTTATGTTGAAATTTTCAGGAACACAAGGGAAGGACACCTTACCAAGGTTGCAGGCGAAATGCAGAAAAAAGCAACCGCAAAATATCTTGAAGGCAAAACTAAAGAAGCAAAAGATTTGATGTCTGATTTTTCATTCAACTTGCTAAGGATGACGCACATTGAAGCGAGTGGATTACTCCGGGAACTACTTCGTAAATCAGAAATTGAAGATCCAGTTGAGCTTTACCGGTGACCGGCAGGGACAGGTCAATGGCCGACTTTGAAGAAGCAATAATGAATGATACCGGGCTCGAAACGGAAATATTCAGAAGGAATACTATATCAGTAAGCATTGTAAGAGTCGGAAATCTTTAAAAATCAATATTTTCTGCTTTTACGAATTTTTTCCCATGAAAATCCAAAGCAAAGAGGCTCCCTAAGCCTGGGATATGCTTGTAAACACAACCGCCATCAAGGTTGACAGCTCCGGCTAATTCCTGTAAAATGAGCATATCCCCTGAAATTGGTGTGTGTGCATGTATCAGCACTTTGTTTTTCAAATACGACCCATCAACCCAAAAATCCCTTATCCACAACATCGCTTCTATATCATGAAGAGGATTGCGGGTTTCGAAATTGAGTCCTGCATGAACAGCTATAAAATCATCAGTTTCAATGTAGAACTCAGTGGCATTGAAAAAATCCTTATATAAAGGACTAAGTTCCTGAACAGTATCGATACCGAAGCTTTCAAGGGACTGGTAGCCTCCGTTTTGCATCCAGAGATCATATTGAAATCCCCCTTCTTCCGAGTCAAGCAACATCTGCTCGTGATTTCCCCTGAGTGTATAAATCCTGTATCCGCCTTCCCTCAGCTCCATTATAAAATCAACAACACCTTTGCTGTCAGGCCCCCTGTCAACATAGTCACCCAGACAACAAAGAGTATCATCCTTTCTAATCCCTATCCTTTCCTTTACAAGTTTCCTGAATGTTTCACTGCATCCGTGAATATCTCCTATAAAAAATAATCGACCCATCTGTTCACTTGTTATTTTGTTCTTTTTTAAAATCTGAAAGCTTTCATTGTACTCCTTATGGTTTCATTATTGATATAACTCTCCAAATTAGTCATTAAAAACTCAAATTTACAGTCCTGTTACAATTAGAAAAAAAACTTTAACAAAATTGTTATATTTGGAGCACAACTGACAACGATGGATAATGACAGGAAACTTCTTGAACGACTTAAAAAAAGTGATAGTAAAGCCTTTGAAAAAATTTTTCGAAGCTACTTCATTCCATTGTACAACTATGCTAAATTCTATACGGGAAACTCAGAACTTGCAGAAGATCTGGTTCATGATGTTTTTTTCAAAATATGGGACAACCGGGAAAAACTTGAAATACACACATCTATAAAATCATATTTATATAAATCTGTACACAATACCTGCATTCAGCATTTAAGACATCAAAAGGTTGTTCGGGAACATAACAAGAATCAACAGGCAAAACTCGAAGAGGCAATGATAATCAACAGATTGTTCTTTGAAACCGGATTAACTAAACTATTTGAAAAAGAAATTGGAGAACTATTGAAGGATGCTATTGCCAAGCTTCCCGTAAAAACACGAAATATCTTTAAAATGAGCAGAAATAATTATCAAAACAATAAAGAAATAGCAAAGAAAATGGATTTAACGGAAAAAGCTGTTGAATACCACATAACAAAAGCTTTAAGCTTTCTGAGAGAGGAACTAAAAGATTATCTTTGATTATAGAGTAATCATTTTTTTTAAATACTCACTTCCGGTTTATATTTTTATTCTATACAGATTTTTTCAGACCATTATTATTAGAGTATTTTTTTGACTATCGATATATCAGAAAGATATAAAATAATACTCCATATACGGGGTTGGTCTTTAAAATTATTGTTAGGGAATCATCTTTAAAAAACGTCTTATGGTATAAAATGGAGGATATAAATTATGCAAAAAATCACAAAAAGATTCAAACTATTATTAATCGCTGTTGTCACAGTATTAGCTTTTTCATTTTTAAATAATCAGAAATCGTTTTCCAATTCCAATCCCAATCCCAATTCTTTTGACCTCATAATTACCAACGGGAAAATAATGGATGGGACAGGAAATCCATACTTTTATGGTGATGTTGGGATTCGTGATGATAAAATTGTCTTTGTTGGGAACCTTTCCGGAGCCAATGCCGAAAGGATCATTGATGCTTCAGGTAAAATAGTTGCACCCGGTTTTATCGACATACATACTCATGGAGAGCCTGCATT
>PUMT01000197.1 GCA_003551495.1 Bacteroidota bacterium | reverse complement strand
GATGTGAATAACGCAGACTGGGGGTCGGTTGAAGGAGCAGGTGAATATGTTGAGGGTGACGAGATCACCATTACCGCAACTCCTGCAGAAGGTTATGTGTTCGTTGAGTGGACAGGCGACACCGAACACATAGAAGACGCAGGGGAAGCATCGACCACGCTTACTGTACCTGATACAGATGTCACACTGACAGCTGAATTTGCGGAAGAATAATTTATTACCTTCAATTACTTTACCGGTTCATTCGGTAAAGCAATTCAGGAGATCAGAAACATAATTGAAGCTGCCTTGTTTTTATAAGCAGGGCAGCTTTTTTTCAATGCGTGTCAACATTTTGAATACTAAACGAATTAATTGAGAAATTCAAAATTCCAGATATAATTAACCTGATTTTTTTTCAGGAAAACTTAACAGCATTATTATGCTATTCCTGTTTTGATATATTTGTAAAAGAGGAGGTAAAACAGATTTTATAAATATTATATATATTAGAGCTTTCTATAAACCAATATCATGTTTAATGCCTGTAACCGGATTTTTTTATTTCATTTTGCTTTAATAATCCTTTTTATTTTATTGAAGTCCTTTTCCATCTCTGCGCAAAAAGCAGCTTATGGTCCGGGTCAGAGGGAACGTCTGAAAACACTGTCTGACCAGTTTGATATTATTGAAAACAATGCCAGGCTTCGTGCAATTGCCTATGCTGCAGATAAAGGCTTGCCCGTTAGAAAAGTGCTTGATGATGGTACGGTCATAGAAATTCAGTATATTGATCCCAAGGGCATGCCCGTTTACCACCAGAGTGATAATGCAGGTGCAGCCGTGACAGTGGGCGCAGATAAACTCCACCCCGGTGGAGAATCAGGAGTGTCGTTAACGGGTTATGGCTTTTTTGCAGGGGTATGGGACAGCGGTGATGTGGATACAGCACATGCTGAGTTTCGAAACCGTTTATTTTTAAAAGAATCGGAGGAAGATTCAAGGGGTACAAGCGAGCATGCAACCCATGTGGCCGGCACAATAGCTGCAGCAGGTAAATATACCCAGGCAAAAGGCATGGCTTTCGAAGCCGACATTCACAGTTATGACTGGAACGGGTTTCTTGGCCAGCTTGCTGAAGCTGCTGCAGAAGGATATCTTATTTCTAATCATTCTTACGGTATAAGACTGGGCTGGACAAGACAAGACGGGCAATGGGTATGGAACGGACCGCCGGATGCCTCTGAGGATTACAGGTTCGGATTTTATAATGATACCAGGAGCAGACCCCTTGATGAAATTGCTAATGAAGCACCCTATTTTCTGTCTGTCTGGTCTACCGGAAATTTCAGAAATGGAACAGGTGACGGGTCAAGGCAGCCAAACGGTCCGTGGGATTGTATAGGACCGGAAAAAGTTGCGAAGAATGTTCTGGCTGTAGGTGCTGTGGAAAAGATTCCCGGAGGGTACTCTTCACCCGATGATGTAATAATGACTGCATTCAGTAGCTGGGGACCTGCTGATGACGGAAGGGTCAAGCCGGATCTGGTAGCTGCCGGACGACATATTTTGTCACCTATACCAGGAGGCTATGATACCAAAAGCGGAACATCAATGTCAGCTCCCAATGCTACCGGCTCACTGCTTCTCTTGCAGCAACTTCATCATGAATTATATGGCAGGCCCATGAAGGCCGCCACATTGAAAGGACTTGCCATACACACCGTAAATCAGACAGGTGAAAATAAAGGTCCTGATTACAGTCATGGATGGGGGCTCCTAAATGTTGAAAAAGCCGCCGAAGTTCTTATAAAGTCTGATGGTGTCAATAATATTGTAAAGGAACTGACCCTTAACCAGGGAGAGCTTTATGAATTTGATATTTTTACAACAGGTATTGATAATATAACAGCTACAATATCATGGACAGATCCGCCTGGTGTGCCGCCGGAACCTCAGATCAACCCACCTGACCTGATGCTTGTCAACGATCTGGATATCCGGATTTACTCTGAAACAGGTGATGTTTACAAACCCTGGATACTGAACCCGGCTAATCCATCTGCAAAAGCCACAAGGGGAGATAATTTCAGGGATAATGTTGAAAAGATCCTTGTCGAAAACCCTGATGCGGGAAAATATACTGTTCAGGTCAGCCACAAGGGGACCCTTGAAAGCGGCAGTCAGGATTTTTCCCTCATATTATCCACTTCCGGGTTTTCATCCACCTATGATAAATATCTTTACTGGACAGGAGGAGGAGGCGATTGGAATGACCCGCAGAACTGGTCATCAGTTTCAGGAGGAGAGCCTGCCGGTATTGTTCCCGACAACGAAACTACCGTATTATTTGACCATAATTCTTTTAATGAAAGGGGACAAACCATATCAATTAGCGCTTTTGCGGAATGCCATAACATGGTTTGGAACTATGAAGAAAAGCAAAACATCTACATGTCAGAAGATTCAGGTTTAGAAGTAAATGGATCATTTTATCTGATCACCGACAGTCTTTTCTTTTCCGACGGTTCTCTCATTTCATTTTACGGTGAAGGGAATAAAATTAAAACAGGACATTTAAGTGAAAGAAATACCATTTTTGCCTTTATTGATGATGACGGGGACTGGGAACTCATCTCTGATCTGAGAACAGGAAAAATAATAATTGAAGGAGGCATAATTAATACACGGGGGAATACAGTTGATGTAAAGGATATTGTAGTAGAAACTTCAGATGATTTGTCAGAGGTTTTTATCGATCTTACTTCTTCTGTTATTACAGGGCTGCATTCTTTTTCTGTTGAAAAGGGGCATTTGAATATTTCAACTGACGGGTCAATATTAGAATTTATGCCCGGTGAAGGCGGACAGGGCTTTATTGATGCAAATTCAATTGACTTTGATCAACTGGTTCTGTTTAACGGGGATCTAACAATTAGCGGAAACCATACTTTCAGAAAGATTACCTGCTATGAAAGTTTGACTTTGCTTGGCAATAACAGCATAGATGAGTTAACCCTGCATGAGGAAGCAGGGTTCTTTATGGCAGGAGGGTCGTTTCAGGACATAAATGATGCCCTTTCAATAGCCAGTCAGGGGTCAGAGCCGGTCAGTATTCACTCTCTTTCAGAAGAACCTTCTTATCTGTCGGTAAACCACGATAAAAAATACTGTTTCGGTAATCTGCATGTTTACAACGTAAGAGCTGCCGGAGAGGCAACTTTGGTTGCTGAACCGGCCAGTATACTGGAAGGTGATACTGAGGGATGGTTTTATGATAATTGTGAAGATGTTCTTTTTGCAGAATTTAAAGTAGAATACGCTTGTGCCGGAGGAACAACCTTTTTTACTGACATAAGTTCGGGTAATCCGGATAGCTGGCTGTGGAGTTTCGGAGATGAGTCAGGCGGACAGTCTCCTGAACAGAATCCTGAATACACATATGGATCAGAAGGGTATTACAATGTTTCACTCAGGGCGGGCAGCCAGTCCCTTTACAATGAAAGGTCGCGTGAGATATATATTATGGAAAATACACTAGACGAAACAGAAATATTTGTAAGCGACAAAAGGTATACCTCATCAGTTAATGCTCCATTTTATCAATGGTTTCTTGACGGTGAACCCATAAAGGATGCTACAAAAAGATCTTTTACAAATGACGGTATGTTGACCGGTACATTCCAGGTTATGATTATGGATGATCATTGCAACAGGATGTCTGATGAAATATTTGTCAGCATAGAGGATGTTATGCCCCCTGGTGACAGTATAAATGTATATCCTAACCCCTTTACAGATTATATTTCTGTTGAGATAATATCCATGGAAGAGGGGGATGTTGCAATAGAACTTATAACACTTTCAGGCAAAACCGTATTCAGGAAGGATTATTACAAGACATCTCCAGTGATGAAATTTGATATACCCTCATACACATATGCTTCGGGGATATATGTTATCAGGGTAACTTTCCTTGAAAACCGCTACGTAATCAGGGTTTTTAAAAAATAGAAGAGAGTGTCTCAAAAGTCTGAAACACCCTCCCTTTAATTTGTATTCCTGTTCGAAAAGATTTCTAAATATTCAATTCTCAGGAGTTTGTTATTCTATATGATTGCCTCCCGGTATGCCTTATATTTCATTCTTCAAGGCCTGCGATCAAAATGTTTAACAGATTTCCAAAACCTGGTTAATCAACCTTTTCGCTCAAAGGAAGTCCAAACTGTTCATCCATTTTAATTCCCATTGTTTCGAGGTGGTCAAGTATCGGATTGTATATATCGGGTATAACCGGTATATGGACACCGCTGTTGTTTATCTTTCCTTCAAGTATCATCTCTACAGCTATGGCTGCTGGAAGTGCTACAGTCCTGGCAACTGCAGTATCACCTCCGGGTATTCCGTAATCCAGCAGGGATGATTTGATCACCTCTTTTTTGCCGTCAGGATATGAAGCAACAAATATATGCTGCATTACTACCATGTCCCGTTCATTTTTACCCATCATCATTTTTTCGATCATAAGATCTGAAACGATCTCAAATGGTGAGTCGGTTTCCCTGTTCATGGGTTTTTGCTCAAAAAGCCCAAGCCAATCCATTGCCTTTACGGGAAGTGCATCCGGATTTAATCCCAAATGTGATGCAACTTCTTCTTTTATATTTTCGCTTCTTTCCTTTCCGCACATAATTGCCATAAAATCCGCATATGTTTTACCGGAAAAATCCTTTTTACCGTAATCAAGCAGATTCAGACGCTTCATTGCATCCATTGTTTCACACCATCCGGGAAGCCGGAATGTGCCACGGTACATGGTTTTTGTTTCCGGGATACCGTAAAGATCTATGTAGGGAAGTGAATCCCGGTTCGGATAAACATCAAGCTTGCCTGCACCGGGAAACTCAATTGAAAACCGGTCACTGAACAGGTTTTCTGTAGGCACTTTAACGGTTTTACCTTTTTTCAGGTACTGGCCGTCATTATTGCCAGCCATTATCACCCCCTTCGGGCTCCATGAAAACTTATAGTTGAATGGGTTGTCAGAAGTTTTTGGCTCAGGCAGTGCACCGCAAATTGAATAAAACTCTTCAATTTTCCCCTGCCGGTTATGAACATGATCAATAATACGCATAGCAGACATGTGGTCGATACCCGGGTCAAGTCCAAGCTCATTCAGGATCAGTATCCCCTTGTTTTTGGCTTCTTCATCAAGTGCCTGCATTTCGGACTTCACATAGGATGTTGTTACCATGTTTTTCCCGTGCTTCAGACAGTGTTTCGCAACCAGGGGGTGGTGGGCATAGGGCAGAAGACTTACACTCAGGTCATGATCTTCAACCATTTTGTCGAGTGTTTCTGTGTCATCCACAGTCCACCCGACTGCTGTACCGTTAACATGTCCGCCCGTCATTGCTTCGGCTTTGGATTTTGTACGGCTTGCCACAGTAACATGGAAACCTTTTTCAAGCAGGTATGAAACAATTGGTTTTACAACCATTCCTGCACCCAGTATAAGGACTTTCTTCATAATAAGATATTTTTAATTGTTATGTTTATTTAATTTAATTCAGGTTTTCTACGAAAATAATTAAAATTTATACAATTGCAGAAAAGAGTAGAATATTATAATATACATAAAAGCTTATTCAGTTTAATATTCAATATCTTTGAGTTTTTAAAACTGAGACTTTGACAACTTCCGCCAATATAAGGGAATTTCTCGAAGAAAAAGTTGATATTTATAACCAACCCCGGTTTATAGATACGGATCCCATATCTGTACCACACAGGTTTGCAATAAAAGAGGATGTTGAAGTATCCGGATTCCTCACTTCTGTTATTTCATGGGGCAAAAGAGATATGATCATCAGGAATGCATTGAAAATAATGGAGCTGATGGGGAACAGGCCGTATGAGTTTGTTATGAACCACAAAGATAGTCATCTGGAAAAATTTAACGGATTTGTGCACCGAACCTTCAGTGGCAGGGATCTGAAATACTTCATCAGGGCTTTGAAAAACATTTATCTCAATTATGGAGGGCTTGAAGAGGTTTTTTCACGTTACTCGACAGAATATTCAACTCAGACTGCTATTCATCAGTTCAGGAAAATTTTCTTTACCCTTGACCATCCCCTTTCAGTAACAAGGCATATACCGGATCCGGCAAAAAAATCAGCCGCCAAAAGGATCAACATGTATTTAAGGTGGATGGTGAGGAATGACAACAGGGGTGTTGATTTTGGCCTGTGGAAGTCAATTTCCCCTTCAATCCTTTCCTGTCCGCTTGATGTTCACTCAGGCAATATTTCCAGGAAGCTGGGACTGATCAGGAGAAAACAGAACGATGCAGCCGCAGTAGCGGAGCTTGACAAGGTTTTGAGAGGTTTTGACAGGGAGGACCCGGTTAAATATGATTTTGCACTATTTGGACTGGGAGCAGTTGAAAAATTTGATGCCGGAGGGTAGCCGGCATCAAAAACACTCATTAAATTTACGATAACCACATTGTGAAAGTCAGAACGGCCTGGAACTTATGGCCAGGGGATGTTCTATGTGGCAGGGAATCTGCTGTAAGCCGTAGATTTACAAAAAGTGGTTATTATTACATATTTGTAAATACCAAATGCCTATCTCTTGCAATGCCCAGCAGTTCATCAAATCCATCTTCTCCCCGGATTGTGTCAATCAGATAGTCATCCCTGAAATAGGGGTAATTGAAAAATCCGGCTGAAATGGTTGAGCTTAATTTTTTAACTGCGTCCTCTTTTCTTCCTGACTGGCTGTAGAAAGGGACAAGACGGTACTGGCGTTCGCCATCTACATCATTTCTTTCCTCAAAAACTACAATCAATTCATTCAGCAAACCGGTGTCACCCTCAAGGATTGCTTTATATGCCTGGCCAAACTGGCTCCATACACTGTTTGGGTCAGTTTCAACCGCTTTATCATACCATAAAAAGGCATTGGTGGTATCGCCCGCATAAAAACTGACCATAGCTCCATAAAACCAGTCCTTTTCGCTGACCTCACTGCCCAGCTGTTGATGAGCGGAAAGAACATTGTCAAATGTTTCATATGCCCCTTCATAACTTGCCATATAGATTTCAGATTTCAGTATTTGCATCCCTGAACTGATTGCATTCCTGAGGCTGGCGTCAAGAATCATAGAGTGCCGGTACATCTCAATTGATTCATCCATTAATCCTGCATACCTGTAAACATAACCGAGACCCGTATAAAACCCGGGAATATTGGGATTCATGTCCTTTCCGTCCTTCAAAAGGGCTACAGCATCTTCAGGTTGGCCTGTTTTTGTGTTAAACATGCCAAGTTTGTGGTAGGTTATGGGATTGTCAGGGTTTAATTCCATAGATTTCCGGTATGCTTCTCCGCCTTGTTCGTAAAAGCCTTCAGCTCCTCCTACCAAACCGGAATAACTCAAATATGCATCTCCCAGAAGGGAAAAGGCCGGTGCAAATTCAGGGTCGAGGGATGTTGATTTCTCAGACATTCTGATACTCTCCAATACATCCCGGTTACTGCCGTATCTTAAATCCAGGCTTTTTAAATAATATTCGTATGATTCAATTTTTGCAGGGGCATTTCTTTTTATATTTCCTTTTTGTTTTTCGGTCACTATTATGTCAATTGCCCTGGCCAGTTCAATGGCAGCATTATTGGCAAGCGAGGTTATTTCTGTGTATGGTATTTCAAATTGATGTTCGTAAAAAGTTGAGAAACCATTGACCCCGGATATTTCGATATTTAGTTTGAAGATTTCACCATCCTTTTTGTAACTCCCATTAAATATGTAGTCTACATCAAGGTTGTCCCTGAACTCTTTTGCAGTGTAACCGGTTATAGAGCGCCCGGAAACCATATTCAAAGGCCTTATGGTTAAATCATCAAAATAGTAGAGCCGGTCGATTACTTCATATGCCATACCAGTTCCGTAGCAGTAATCCGTTTTACCGGGCATGGTATTATTAAAGGGCAATACCGCGATTTTAATTGGACCGGTTTCGTCAGTCTGATGGGAACAGGACAGGGTCAGGACAAAAATCAGCAAAGTTGTCAGGTAAAGAATATTTTTCATTGTATTTGTTTTTTGTTTATAAAATATTTCAAGGTTGTTAAAAAATATGGTATTTAAAGATTTTACGACTTTAAGGTATTTTTTAAATCAAATCATCTACTTGCCAGCGGTGTTAAACTTTTCTTCACCCGTAATCATTCCGTCGTGCATTGTGAGCTGCCTGTCAGCCATCTGTGCCAGCTGGTTATCGTGTGTTACGATCACAATTGTTTGATTGAACTTTTCCCTTAGTGAAAAGAAGAGCTGGTGAAGCTCCTTTTTGTTTTTGGAATCGAGGTTTCCTGATGGTTCGTCTGCCAGGATCACAGCAGGGTCGTTTATTATTGCACGGGCAACAGCTATTCTCTGTAATTCACCGCCCGAAAGCTCCTTGGGCTTATGCTCAAGCCTGTCCTGTAAATTCAGGAAAGTGAGTATCTCCTTTGCCTTTGCTTCTGCTTTGTTTCTGGGTGTTTTGGCAATGAAAGCCGGGATACAAACGTTTTCAAGGGCTGTGAATTCCGGAAGAAGATGGTGGAACTGGAAGACAAATCCGATGTTGCGGTTTCGGAATACGGCAAGTTGCTTATCGTTAAGTCCGGAAAAATCAATACCGTTAATAGCAACTTTGCCCGTGTCCGGACGGCTTAAAGTTCCAATAATCTGGAGAAGTGTTGTTTTGCCTGCACCGCTTGCGCCTACTATCGAGACTACTTCCCCCTTTTTTATTTTCAGATCAATTCCTTTCAATACCTTCAGCGTGCCAAACGATTTGGTTATGTTACCCGCCTGAATCATCATAGACAGTTCTTTTTTTGAAAATAATGGTAAATGTACATGAATTTTTTTTATCCGAAAATACGCATATATGGATGAAAAAAATTATGCGAAATTGAAGCGGTTCCTGCTGTGAGTGAGAATTTTGTAACTTCTTTATCAAAGTTTAAAGAAAACCGAATAAAAAGAAGTTGAAAATCAGGCAACAACAATGTAAATATATATGAAATAAGATAATAGAAGTATTATTCCGCGTTTGCGGTTAATTACACTTTTACCTGAAGGAAGCATCAGGAAAAAAAGCAAAAGGGAAATAGCAAGCATATAACGAATATCAAAAAGTAACTCCCCGCTTACGGTCATACTTCTGATTAAGGCCGTTATTCCGGGGATGGCCAGGATATTGAAAATATTCGAACCAATGATATTGCCAATTGTAATGTTCATCTCCTTTTTCAGTGCAGCTGCCAGCGATGTTGCCAGTTCAGGTACGCTTGTGCCGAATGCTATTAATGTTACTGCAATGACTCTTTCACTTACACCAAGGTTTGATGCTATGGTACCGGCACTGTTTACAAGCCAGTTTGATCCGAAATAGAGTCCGGCTGAAGATATCGCCACAAGAAAAACTGCCATGAGTGTGCTGTGTGCTGCTTTTTCAAACCGGTGGCCAATTTCCAGCATTTCCTGCCTGGAGTCCTTAAGTGTAAGGATAAGATAACCGGAAAGAAGGGACAGCAAAATGATGCCCTCTGTATAGGAGACAATGCCGTTAATTGCAAAAATGTAGAATACAACCGAAGCCAGCATCATAAATGGCCAGTCGCGTTTTACCGTACCTGCAGCCACCGGTACCGGAAGTATTACTGCTGTCAGTCCCAGTACAAGTCCGATATTTGAAATATTTGACCCGATAACATTTCCCAGGGCAATATCCGGATGTCCCCTGACTGCAGCGTTTATACTTACTACAAGTTCAGGGGCGGAAGTTCCGAGCGAAACAACTGTAACACCAATTGCAAGAGTTGAGATCCGCATGTGAGTAGCAAGCGAAACCCCCGCTCTGACAAGTGTGTTACCGCTTACGAGAAGCACCGCAAAGCCAAGGAGAAGGTAAAAATATTCCATTTAGAGTAATTGACTGAAAGGGGGCTACTCCACGTTTTTCTTTATATCGTCTATATCCCGGGATATTTCAGAGGAGCTTTCATTGATCTCTTTTTTTATGTCTTCAGTGGCCTTTCTGAATTCATGAAGGCCTTTTCCAAGCCCCCTTGCAAGTTCCGGTATCTTTTTTGACCCGAAAAGCAAAAGTATAACAAGGAGAATTATGAAAACTTCAGCTCCGCTTATAAATAATATGGTTGTCATTGAGCTTGTTTTTTACAAAAATATAAAAAAGATGTGTTTAACAGCAATTAAAAATTTCAATTTACCAAAAGGCATAAAAAAACCGCTCCATTAATTAAAACGAAGCGGTTTTTCAATAATATATGTTGATTCTATTGTTTTTTCTTTTTCCCTTTACCGATTGACCTGCCGAAAGTATCGAATACAACCGGTGTGGAAATGAACAATGAAGAGTAAGTACCCACTATAACACCCATAAGCAGTGCAAAGATAAACCCTCTTATTACTTCGCCACCGAAAAGGAATATAGCCAGCAGTACAAACATTGTACTGAGGGATGTACTGAATGTACGGCTAAGGGTGCTGTTAAGTGCAAGGTTGTAAACATCGGTCCGCTCCCTTTTCGGGTAGAGTTTGAAATATTCCCTGATCCTGTCGAATACAACCACCGTGTCGTTAATTGAGTAACCAACAACTGTAAGTATGGCAGCAATAAACGCCTGGTCAATCTCCATCGAGAAAGGCAGTATTCCGTAAAACAGGGAGAAAATACCCAGAACCACAAGTGCGTCGTGTACAACTGCGGTTACGGCACCTATACCGAATCTCCAGTTTTTAAACCTCAGGAAGATATAAAGGAACATTATTACAAGGGCAAATGTAACAGCCCAGACTGCCTGCACTTTGATGTCGTGGGCTATGGCAGGCCCGACCCTTTCTGAGCGCTGGCGGTAATCATCTATGAATTGCTCAAAGGTTACATCCTCGCCGATTACAGGCAGCAGGCTCTGGTGAATGAGCTGTTCAATTTCCCGGTCAACATCGGGGCCTTCATCTTCAATACGGTAATTGGTAGCAACCCTCACCTGGTTATCTGCACCGAATGTAATAACTTCAGGTAAATCCCCGAAACTTTCAAAGAGGAGTGACTGTATCTCTGAAGTGTTCACAGGCTCCTCGAAACGGATAATGTAGTTTCTTCCGCCTGTGAAATCTATCCCCTGGTTAAGTCCGCGCGTGAAAAGCGAGAATATGGCAATAAGGATTATTATTCCTGAAATAGTATAGCCAATCTTTCTTTTTTCAATGAACTTTATTTTTAGTCCTTTAAAAGCATTTTCGGTTAGTTTGGTAGAAAAACCAAGCTTTTTGTTTTTGTCCAGGAACCATGTAAAAATGAGCCTGGTAATAAATATAGCAGAGAAAAGCGATGTGCAGATACCAATAATAAGTGTTGTTGCAAACCCTTTAATAGGACCGGTTCCGAAAATGTAAAGGATTATTCCGGTGAGAAGTGTGGTTACGTTGGCATCTACAATTGCTGAATAGGCATTTTTGTATCCGTCAGCTATTGCCAGCCTGACCCCCTTTCCGGCTTTCAACTCTTCCCTTATCCGTTCGTAAATAAGTACGTTGGCATCGACCGACATACCAATAATCAGGACAATACCGGCAATACCGGGAAGGGTCAGAACCGCACCCAGCGAGGCAAGTACTCCCAGTATAAAGAACATATTTACAACCAGGGCAATATCTGCCACCAGTCCAGCTCTCCTGCTGTAGTAGAAGATCATATATAGCAGCACCACAAAGAATGCGATAAGAAAGGATGTCAACCCCGCACTTACCGCTTCCTGTCCAAGTGAGGGCCCCACTATTGCTTCCTGTATGATCCTTGCGGGTGCAGGTAATCTTCCTGATCGCAATATATTTGCAAGGTCCTGGGCTTCTGCAATCGAAAAGTCGCCCGTTATCTGCGAACGCCCGCCGGTGATCTCATCATTGACCCTGGGGGCTGAATAAACAAAGTCATCCAGTACTATTGCAATATGTTTCCCAATATTGTCTTTTGTAAGACGTGCCCATATCCTTGCACCTTCTGTGTTCTTTGACATGGACACTTGTGCTACGGCCTGGTGTTCACCAAATTCAGCGCGTGCATTTGTAATAACGTCACCGTCAAGCGGTGCCCTTCCATCACGACTGGTAACCCTTATTGCGTAAAGTTCATGATAGCTTTCGGTTTGGTCATATCTTGGCGGATTAACCCCCCAGTAAAATTTCACATCTCTTGGGAATACCTGCCTGACCCTTTCCATCCTGAGGATCTGGTTAACCCTTGCAGTATCACGGTAGTGAGAGAGGCCCACAACCGGTCCTGGCATCAGCCTGCCTTCAGGAGTTGTATTGGGTGTCAGGATTCTGAACAGGGGGTATTCTTCAAGCATCCGTTCAGGGTCTTCTTCGGCTATAGTGGTATCCCTTTCAAGCAGGTCGAGAAGGGTTTCTTCGCGCTCTTCCTGCTCTTCAGCCGTTAATTCCCGGTCTGGCTCCGGATCTTCAGGTGTTTCAGCCTCATCTTCCCTTATTTCATCTTCTATTTGCACCAGAAGATCATTGGCATCCATAAGATGAGGGTAAATATCGCTGTTATCGTAAGTTTCCCAGAATTCCAGGTTTGCTGTCCCCTGAAGCAGGTTCCTTACACGTTCGTGGTCTTTTACTCCCGGCAGTTCAATGAGAATACGCCCGTGAGTTTCAAGGCGCTGAATATTGGGTTGTGTTACCCCGAACCTGTCAATCCTTGTCCTGAGTATATTGAATGAGTTATCTATCGCCCGCTCAGTTTCACTTCTCAATACTTCAATAACTTCCTGGTTGGATGAGTTGAAGGTTATTCTGTCACGCATCTCGGGCGTACTGAAGATTGCTGCAAGGCGCGCATCCGGATCCAGCTCCTCAAAAGCCCTCCTGAAGGAAGCAATATAATCATCACCGGTAGTTTGCTGATATTGTACTGCCAGATCCAGGGCTTCCCTGAAGGTTTCATCGTCACTATAATTTGAAAGGGCATCTATGATCTCCCTGGAGGATACTTCTAGTGTAACATTCATCCCCCCCCGCAAATCCAGTCCGAGGTTTACTTCCCTGGCCTTGACTTCCCTGAAAGTGTACTGGCGTATACCAAGCAGATTGTAAACGACCTCCGATGAGATGGAGTCAAGGTATTCGTTCATTTTCTGCAGGTCTCCCCGGGCATACTCTGCAGCTTCCCTTTCAACCTTCATTGTAACATAAGTGAAACTTAACTGATAGAAACTTACCAGTGCAAGCGCCAGGGCCAGTAGTTTGATCAATCCTTTGTTCTGCATATTTCTGTTTTAATTAATGGTATTTCCTTTTTCTGTTTTCCGCTTATTCCGGATTTAACGTGCAAAGATATTAAAAAAATTAAATTATTGTGGGATAAACGTGATGCTATGCTATTAAATTGTTTTTATTTTGCATAAGCAAAAAACCCTGCATTTTGCAGGGTTTAAAGTAGTTAAACAAATTGTTTAAAGAAGCAGGCGTTCAAAATCTTCTTCGAGTGTTTCTTCATTAATAAAATCGTAAAGTGTCAGCCTTCTCACGTTATAATACAGACTCCAGTAATTTCGCAGTGCAGCGATAAAACCCCGCCTGGCAACGTCTCTTTGTGTTTGAGCATCATTCAGGTCAAGTACATCAATTCTGCCGATCAGGAACCTTTCCCTTGTAACATCATAGCGTAGTTGTGCTATTGTGTCTGCCTTTGATGCAATTTCAAGCTGGTCTTTTTGCATGTTGAAGCGCATAACCTGCAGAAAAACATTTTGCTCAAAATCTATTCTGGATTGTTCCACCTGTGTTCTGACAACCTCCTGACTTGATTGTGCCATACGGTAACGCCCCCGTCCAAGTCCCCAATCCAGTATAGGTATCTCCACACCAACCTGCAATCTCTGGGAAATCTGAGGGTCGCGGTATACATCACCAAAATCGGCGGAGCTGTTTGTCAAGCCATAAACCGCAAACAGGTCTGCCTGAAAACCTCTTTGAGACCTTGCCCTTGCCACCTCTCTTTCGGCTTCAATCAACTGCCTGTCGAAGGATATCATCTCGGGATTGTTCTCTTCAGCAAGGGCAACTGCCTTTTCTACATTGACAGTAAGTTCAGGTATATGTGGCTTTATTGTGAGTTCAAGGTCAACTGTTTCATTATATCCCAGGAATGAACGTAATTGAAACCTGCGCAGTTCAAGGTCGAGGATTGCTTCATTCATGGCTGTCCCTGCATTCAGGTGACTCAGTTCCATCTGAAGCAGTTGATTTTCTGCTATAGTCCCGATATTGTACCTTCCTCTTGCAATCTGATACAGGGTGTCAGTGTTGGCATGATTGAAACGGGCTATCTCCATGTTTATCTGGGCAAGTGCCAGATCAAAAAAGAGGTTTACAGCCCTTGAAGCAACCCTTTCCATGGATTCGACGTAATTCTTTTTTGCTTCTTCATAACGAAGCGGCTCAATCATTCTTTGCCATTTGTAGGGGTTAAAACCGAAAAGAGGCTGCCTGAACCCGATATTTACCGGGGTTGTACGGTATGAAGCACTGTCAAGCTCAAGATTGTCTATGCGTTGCAGTTCGGTTGACATGAATATCTGTCCGCCTGTAAGACCCACATTCTGCCTTAACGACAGGCTTGCCATCGTATTTACAATGTTACGTTCAATGAATCGCTCAGTTCCGTCGGGCAGGGTGTATGGGGTGATTGAACGGTTGAGGTCCGGGAGCGTTCCGCTTAATATCAATCCCGGCAGGAATTCGGCCTGATAGGTGCGGTGCTGCCAGTAGCTTCCCCTGTATCTGTGCCTTGCAAGTATTGCATCAGGGGACTGCCTTTTTGCGATTTCGATAACTTCTTCAAGGGTAAGATTGATGGTTGTGGTCTGTGAATTTGCAAAAGCTGCAGGAAAAAGAGAAAAAATAACCAGCAGCAGAATACGGTATTGTTTCATTTTTCACAAAGTATTAAGATTAGTATGCATAAGAAAATATATTTATTAAGTAATTGGCCTTATGTATCTTGCCATTTCATTGGAAAGGTAATACATTGTTGCCCTTTCAGGACAACCGGCAGTGAGCCCCGGGGTTCTATAAACCGGATAAATATAAGGTGTTTAACAATGCGGAATTTATACATCATTCGTGTCTGAGTGATTCAATGGGATCTTTGTTGGATGCTCGCTTTGCGGGGGAGTAACCGAATATTATACCTACCGATGCAGAAACCAAAAAGGCAATTATCACCGATGATAGTGTTACAATGGTGAGTATGTCAGCAAAATGAGATATCATTCTGGACATGATGATCCCAAGTACAACCCCGATCAAGCCGCCGGTAACGCTTATAAGCACCGCTTCTGACAGGAACTGGACAATTATGTCGATTTTGGTTGCGCCAATTGCCTGTCTGGTACCGATCTCTTTTATACGCTCCATAACGGATGCGAACATAATGTTCATTATCCCTATACCTCCAACAATAAGAGCTATGCCGGCGATTGACCCCAGGACTATATTGAAAATATCTGTTGTCCTCTGTTGCTGCTTAAGCAGCAGCTCGGGTATGGTGACTTCAAAATCCTTTACTTCAGAGTGTCTTCTCAAAAGCATGCGTCCTATGATCTCCGCAGTAGGAGAGAGGTTTTCGGTTTCGTCCACCTGTACAACAAGCTTGTCAAGCTGGTGGTAATTGCTGGTAACATTTTGCCTTGGAATGGAACTGATAATTCTGACACCCATTCCTCCGGCACGTGCCATCGACATTCTCCCGGGATTGGGATTGTTGACCACAGCCCTGTTCTGGAATCTCAGGAGCATTGTTTGTACCGGTACGTAAATATTGTCGTTGTAAACATTTATACCAACATTTTCAAAAGCGGAAACTGATATATCAGTCCTTTCCAGAACACCTATTATCTGCAGCCATACGTTCCCGAACTTAATATATTTCCCTACCGGATTTACATCAGGGAAGAAGCGTGACTTGATATTTGCTCCGATAACACAGACTGCGAGGCCATTCTTTTCCTGGTGGTCGTTAAAATATGTGCCCGATTCAAAACCAAGGTTGAAAAGCTCAAAATAATCAGATGATACACCAATGATCTTGGCTGCTTCCCTTTTACCTCCGTAAACAGCATGTGAGTTGAGGGCTATTTCCGGACTGATGCGAATAACCGAAGGAATGGTAGTGCGTATTGCTTCTGCATCCAGCAGGGTTAATCCGCGTGAGAACCTTCTTCTTTCGCCTTCACCTTCTTCTTCATCGTTGTCACCTTCTTCCTGGACGATTGGTGTGATCATTATATTATTCACCCCAACCATTTCAATTTGTTCAAGTATCTCCTGCTGAGCACCGTTGCCTATGGCAAGCATACTTATTACCGAAGCAACCCCGAAGATAATCCCCAATGCTGTAAGAATTGATTTCAGCTTGTTTGCCATGATTGACTCCATGGCTATAACTATGTCATGAAAGTATTTTCGCATTATTCTGGAAGGTTTTATCTGTTATCAGGGCGTTCATCCGTCCTTTCCGTTTCGGTACGCATCTGCCTCATTCTTTCAAGTCGCTGTTCCTGCCTTGCCCTTTCTTCTTCCCGCCTTTCGCGCCTTTCCTGCTCCTCCCTTCTTCTTTCTTCAAGTCTTTCTGCAATTATATCAATCAGTTCCTCACCTTCGAGCCGGAATCTTTCAGGATCTGATGGAGCTGACAGATAGACCCTGTCCCCCGGCTCAATTCCATGATCAATAATCACATTGTTGTCATTTGATTCACCAAGAACAACGATCTGCCTTGTCCCCCCCCTTTTGTATACATAAGGGATACTGTCTGCAATATGGATTGTTTCAAGCGGCAGGTAGGTAACGTTTTCAAAGCTGTTTGTAACGACTATATTGCTGGTTGTCATTGCAGGCCTTAGAATATCATCGTTCTCATTGAGCCTTATCGTTACTTCAAATACCCTTGCATCAGTATTGGGGAGTTGCTGGCCTACATTTGCAACCTGTGTGACCTCACCGGTATAGCTTTGGCCGGGGAAAGCATCGACTCCAATCCTTACAGGTTGTCCTACACGGACTTTGCTTATATCAATCTCATTTACATATGTACGGGATATCATTGAACTCAGGTCAGGCAGTGTTGCCACGGTTAGATCCCTGGGATTGATGTAGGAACCTACAGTTCTTTTCTGTCCTCCCCATTCACGGTGGTATATTACCATCCCGTCGCTGGGAGCTGTAATGGTGAACTTATCAAGTACATCGCGAAGTTCCACATACCGCCTTCTTTGCCTTTCAAGGCTCAGCCTTGCTTCTGTCATATTCTCCAGGGCTTGTTGATGCCTTAGTTCATAATTTTGCTTTGCCTGCTCCAGATTCCTTTCCGCTCTTTCGAGATTAATTTCTGCCTGCCTGATAGTGGCCGGCGGTTCATATTTTGATTGTTCCAGTGTAAGCCTCCTTTCTTCAAGGGCGAACTCAAGATTAATAAGTTCATCTCTAAGGCTGCTCATTGTCAAAGTGGTATCAAGCTGTGTCTTCATGAAAGCTGCTTCCTCCCTTTGAACGGCATCCTCCATATCTTTAAGGGTGTTGTCTGCTTCAGACCTGTCAAGTGTAGCAACCCAGTCACCTTCGCTTACTACCGTCCCTTCCGGGACCAAATCCTGTATTCTTACATTTTGGATCCGTATGTTGCGGCTTCTCAACTCAATAGGCCCTTGAATAACTTCAAAGTTCTCAGCCTGCAGCTCTCCGGTAGTGGTAACAAGAATTTCAAAGCGGCCGTTTTTAGCTTCGACTTCCATCAAACCGGTATGCTCTGCTTCGCCTGCTACTGCATAAATAATAATGCCCAGAACGACAAGCGAAACGATACTTAGCGCAATAATGTTGTTTTTTTTCATTTTGTAAAAGATCTGTATCGTGGTTAAATTTTATTAACAAACCTCTATTTCTTCTAAAAAAGGATTTAAAGAAAATAAAAAAATGTTAGAATGCTTATTGCCCCGCTCTTTCTTTAACTTTTTTTAACATCATAATTTTGGCGGCTTAAATCTGTTTTTTTACAGCGTATTCCCCTGATATTGACATATTATAAGAATGGTTAAGCCCGGTGCGGGTTTTACCTGCCCAACACCCGCCAATATTAATGACAACCGGGGAGACTTAAAGTTTAATTTGAAAAAGTTAAAAAACATAAAAAAGACAAAAAAATCCCTTTTTAATAAAAATTGCAGGGGTTAGCATTTTCTTACGGACGCAATTCAGGGCGCTGAATGCAGGGAATTCTCAAAAACAACTTGCCCTCTTTAACTGGCTGGTCTTCAGTGTTATTGTTTTGTTAATTTGTTAATCCGGGTAATCATAAGTCTGGCAATATCTTCTGCAGCCTCTTTGTTGTTGCTTTCAGAATAAATCCTTATTACGGGTTCGGTATTGGATGTTCTAAGGTGAACCCACCCGTTATCAAATTCAATTCTGATTCCATCGGTTTCGTTTATGGGGAAACCGCTGTATTCCTGTTTAAGTCCGCCAAACAACTGTTCAATCTCAATATCTGAACTCAGTTTGATTTTGTTTTTCGAAATATAATAATCAGGATAACTGGATCTCAAACCCGAGGAGGTCTTGCCGCTTTTTGCCAGATGAGAGAGGAACAGTGCAATGCCCACAAGGGCATCCCTTCCGTAATGGAGCTCTGGATAAATCACTCCCCCATTGCCTTCGCCGCCAATAACAGATCCGGTCTCTTTCATGGTTTTTACCACATTTACTTCTCCTACTGCAGATGCAGTGTGTACTCCCCCGTGTTTAAGGGTAATATCCTTTAATGCCTGTGTTGAAGAAAGGTTTGATACCGTATTTCCCTTTTTATGTTTCAAAACGTAGTCGGCTACGGCGACCAGTGTGTATTCCTCACCGAACATTGTGCCGTCTTCATTGATTATCGCAAGCCTGTCAACATCGGGGTCAACAGCAAATCCAAGATCGGCATTTTCCTTTATTACCGTATCTGAAAGTTTTGATAAATGTTCAGGAAGAGGTTCCGGGTTATGAGGGAAACGTCCGGTTGGATTGCAGTACAGCCTTATTACTTCTGCAACTCCAAGTTCTTCAAGTAGTTCAGGTATTATCAAACCTCCTACAGAATTGACACAATCCACTGCAATGCGGAAACCGGCTTTCCTGATTGCTTTGGTATTGACAAGGGGAAGATTCAGGATTGCCTCTATATGCTTTTTGTTATATGTGTTGTCATATTTATATTTACCCAGTTTCGCTATACCTGCATACCTGAACTTTCCTTTATCTGCAGTTTCAAGCAATGCTTTGCCTTCTGCAGAAGAGATGAATTCCCCTTTGCTGTTGAGAAGTTTCAGTGCATTCCATTGTTCGGGATTATGGCTGGCTGTAATAACTATACCTCCTGCTGCGCTTTCACCGATAACGGCCATTTCAACTGTAGGTGTTGATGCCATTCCAAGGTCTGTAACATTTATCCCCATTCCCATCAAAGTTCCGCAGACAAGATTACTGACCATGCTTCCGGAAATCCTTGCGTCCCTTCCTACAATTACAGTTGGATTTTTGGTGTTGCCTGAACTCAGAATTTGTGTTGAAAATGCTGAAACAAACCTGACAATATCAGGCGGGGTAAGTCCCTCACCCGGATAAGACCCTATTGTGCCACGGATACCGGAAATTGATTTTATAAGTGTCATAATATTATTCTTTTTGAACCAGGAAACGGTAAAAATGAAAAAAAAAAGGAAAAAAACATAAAATAGTTTGTCAATAATACTTTTTTCCATCTAATAAAAGGCTTTAATGCAGATACTGATTTATGTAATCATGGGATAGTGAATGCTTTTTCAATTTTCATAAACCGGAAAAGGTAGCCGGCAAGCCGTCGGGGAAAGGAAATTTTTTGTAATTTTGCAGGTTAGCGTGAAACAATTTTCCAGTTTTACAGTCTATTGGAAAGAGAATTAAAAGAAACGAGATGGGAAATGCAGAGAAAAAAAGACGGGAGGGGAAAAATCCCGGTCATCAGGATAAGAAGAAGTCAGATAAGAAGGGAAGCGCATATCCCGAAAAGAAAACAGGCAGATATTCCGACCGGACTGTAAGGCTTAACAGGCTTATTGCAAATGCCGGAATTTGCTCCCGCAGGGAAGCCGATAACTATATTGAAGCGGGGTATGTTACAGTTAACGACGAAGTTGTGAAGGAGCTGGGAACAAAGGTTTTGGCTTCTGACAATGTCCGCTTCAAGGGAAAAAGGCTTAATCCCGAAAAAAAGGTTTATCTTCTTCTGAACAAACCAAAAGATGTGATAACAACAGTAGATGACCCTCATGCAAGGAAAACAGTAATTGATATTGTAAGGGGGGCATGCAATGAGAGGATATATCCGGTGGGACGCCTTGACAGGAATACAACAGGAGTTCTTCTTTTCACCAATGACGGTGAACTGGCAAAAAAGCTGACCCATCCGAAATATAAGGTGGCAAAGATCTATCATGCAGAGCTGGACAAACCGCTTACAAGAAACGATATGAATGAAATTGCAGGCGGCGTGACACTAAAAGACGGTTATGTGGAAATAGACGAGATAGCCTATGCTTCCGGTTCCGGCCTTTCGTCGGTCGGGTTGCAGATCCATTCAGGAAAAAACAGGATTGTACGCCGCATTTTCGAACATTTCGGATACAAGGTAAAGAAGCTTGACAGGGTTTCTTTTGCGGGACTTACCAAAAAAAACCTTCCCAGGGGAAGGTGGAGGCATTTAACCGTGAAAGAAGTCAGCATGCTCAAAATGAATATATTTAAATAGGCCGGCTGCCGAAATATTAAATTGATGATAAGATCATTGATCATTCCGGTTTTTACCCTTTTTTTCCTTTTTTCAGGGGCATTCTGTTTGTCAGGACAAAATTTGATTGAAGGACGTGTAGTGGACAGGGAAACGGGTGAGCCGCTCGTGTTTGTTAATATAATTTACAATGAACGCGGTACCGGCACTACCACCGGTATTGACGGGACTTTCTCCATAAGGGTTGACGGAATTCCCCCTTTCCTGAGATTGAGCTATATAGGGTATGAACCTGTAACAGTATATCCTGATGAAATGGATTTTACCAGTCCGGTTCTGCTGACTATGATAAAAACATCTTATGAATTTGATGAACTGAAGATCGTACCCGGAATTAACCCGGCACACAGGATCATTGAAAATGCTTTCAGAAACCGGCGGCTAAACAATCCGGAAATGCTTCCCTCTTTTTCCTATACATCTTATAACAAGTTATTTTTTACCCTTGTGCACGACAGCCTTGTGTCACGTATTAATCTGCCGGGGTCCCCAAATATCTCCATAAGGTTCTCATTTACCGGGAGTGATGATAAACCTGATGAACATAAAAGAGAAGGGGATCCGGGACAAACTGATAAAAACGGGCAATTACATGCCGAAAAAGCTGATACTGTAACAGTAAAAAAGGCAGAGGGCGCGGAAGAACCCACTGCTGAAAAGGAAACTGATGATTCCGGAGAAAAAAGTGTGAGGGAATTTATTGAGAAACAGCATATTTTTCTTATGGAATCTGTGAGCGAAAGGGAGTATATGCGTCCCGGAAGGAACAATGAAAGGGTCGTGGCATCAAGGGTAAGCGGATTCCGTGATCCGTCGTTTACATTGCTGGCAACACAGATCCAGTCATTCTCTTTTTATGAGGATTTCATATCGATATTCGACCGGAAATACCTGAACCCGGTCAGCAGGGGCAGCACTTCCAGGTATTCATTTGTTTTGGAAGACAGCATGTTCACCGAGAAAGACGACACTCTCTTCATAATTTCCTTCAGGCCTTACCCTGGCCGGAATTTTGATGGTTTGCAGGGAGTACTTTATATCAATTCAAACGGGTATGCAATCCAGAATGTAATTGCTGAGCCTTACAATCCCGGCAGTTTTTTTACTATTCGCATACAGCAGAATTACACTTATGTTGAAAACATGCAGTGGTTTCCATATCAGCTTAATACCGATATTATTCTCGGCCGGGAAAGTGTTACGGCTGACGGTTCTGACAAATATACACTGGTAGGGATAGGCAATTCCTACCTGTCTGATATTGAACTGGAGCCGGAATTGAGAAGAAGGAACTTCAATCATGTTCAGCTGGCAGTTTCTCCTGATGCACATGAACAAAGCGAAGATGTATGGGACAGGTACCGAAGTCAACCGCTGTCTGATAAGGATCGTGAAACATACAGGTTCATGGACAGTATTGGGGAAGAAGCCGGATTTGACCGGACATTGAGGATATTTGAAACACTTGCAAGCGGATATATTCCATGGGGGCACCTGAATGTTGATTACAGAAGTCTTTTGGATTTCAACCATTATGAAGGGGTTCGCCCCGGACTGAGGGTTGTTACCAACGACCGCCTGTCAGAGTATTTTTCAATTGGAGGTCATATTGGATGGGGCTCACGGGATCAGGAGTTTAAGTATGGGACAGAGGCGGGAATCCTTCTTTACAGGCCTGCTGATCTGAGGGTGGGCTTTTCCTGGAGCAAAGATATGGAAGAGAGGGGAGGGTATGATTTTTTAGAGTATGGGACTCCTTTTTATTCTGAAAGATACAGGAGGTTCATGATAGGTACGATGGATATGGTGGAAAAATATGAATCGCATATTGACTTCCGGCTTTTCAGGCATTTTATGAACAGGGTATATTTCTCCACATCCGATTATGTTCCTTCAGATAATTACATTTTTACAGGTAACGGGGATGAGAGAAGCAGCTTCCGGTTCACGGAAGCAGGAATCCGCGTCAGGTTTGCTTTCCGTGAGAGTTTTATGCAGACTCCAGGGGGGACTTTGATATCGATGGGGACTGATTATCCCGTAATAAAATTAAATTATGGCATTGGAACCGGTTTGCTTGAGGGGGAATACAAATACAGAAAGGCAGAGGCACGTGTGGAACATACTTTTTTAACAAGGAGGTTTGGCAAAACATCAGTAGTAATCGAAGGCGGAATGGTTAACGGGGATGTACCCGTTCAGAAACTTTACACCGGCAAGAGCAATTTCAGGAATTTTTCCATCGATGCTGCAAACAGTTTTGCAACCATGAGAATGGGCGAATTTATTTCAAGTGAGTTTTTATCGCTTTTTTTCCGTCAGGATTTTCAAAGCCTGTTTTTCAGGAGAGAAAATTTCCGCCCGGAAATAGTGTTGGCCACCAACATTGGATACGGCCGGCCGGGCGAATCCCACCTTCTGAATATATTGGCTGAAGCCCCGGAAAAAGGTTTTTTTGAGTCGGGTATATTGATAAACAATCTATACAGACAGCTTTTTGTGGGATACGGCCTGGGTGTTTATTACAGGTATGGGCACTATTCCTTTGATAATACAATTGACAATTTTGCATTCAAACTCACTTTTTCAATTAATCTGTAAACTGCCTTAAGTTTTTTATATGGATAAAATGCATCACAGATCCGGATTTGTAAATATTCTCGGAAATCCAAATGTTGGCAAGTCAACCCTCATGAACGGACTGGTGGGTGCAAAGCTTTCAATTATAACATCAAAAGCCCAGACCACCCGGCACAGGATAATGGGTATTGTTAACGGCGATGATTTTCAGATAGTTTTTTCCGACACTCCCGGTATAATCCGTCCCGCTTACAAGCTTCAGGAAAAGATGATGAAGTTTGTAAGGGATGCTGTATCAGATGCTGATGTTATGCTCTATGTAACAGATATAGAAGAGGATCCCGGAAGGAATAAAGAGTATCTGGAAAAGTTGAGGAAGCTGGATATACCTGTTTTGCTTATAATTAATAAAGTTGACCTGGGAACACAGGAAAAAGTTGAGAATCTTATGGAGCAATGGAACATTGCCCTGCCAGGAGCAAGTATCATTCCGGTTTCTGCAAAGGAAGGATATAATCTGGAGAGGGTTTTTAATGAAATTATGGATAAATTACCTGATTCTCCTCCCTATTATCCAAAGGATGCTCTTACTGACAAACCCGAAAGGTTTTTTGCATCTGAAATAATTCGCGAAAAGATTTTTCTGAATTACCGCAAGGAGATACCATATTCGGTTGAAGTAGAGATAGAAGAGTTCAGGGAAGGTGATGGTATTATAAGGATAAGAGCTGTAATTCATGTTTTGCGTGAAACACAAAAGGTTATAATAATAGGGAAGAGGGGTGAGGCTTTAAAAAAGACCGGTACCCAGGCCAGGATTGAAATGGAAAAGTTTTTTGAAAACAAAGTGTTTCTGGAAATTTTTGTAAAAGTGTCAAAAGATTGGCGCGATAAGGAATTTAAGCTTAAGGGATTCGGTTATAAATAAATTGCTTTCAGGATGGGAAATATAGTTGCTATTGTAGGAAGACCAAATGTGGGCAAGTCAACCCTTTTCAACAGGCTTACGGGAGCCCGAAAGGCTATTGTTGACAGTGAATCGGGTGTGACAAGGGACAGGCATTACGGAAAGGCAGAATGGATTGGCAGGGAATTCAACGTTGTTGATACCGGAGGTTATATAACCAATTCCGGTGATGTGTTTGAAGAGGAGATCAGAAAACAGATTGCAATAGCTATTGAAGAGGCTGATGTGATAATTTTTTTACTTGATGTTCTAAGCGGTATAACCGACCTTGATGAATCTATAGCTGATATTCTGAGGAAAACTGAAAAAAAGGTTATTCCGGTTGTGAATAAAGTTGACAACTCGGAAAGGTATTATGACGCAAGCTTATTTTACAAACTGGGTCTTGGAGATATTTATCCCGTTTCGGCTGTTAACGGCAGCGGCACCGGTGACCTTCTGGATGTTGTAGTTAAGGAGCTGCCAGAAAGCGAAAAGCATGAAGAGAGTACCGAACTTCCCCGCTTCGCAATAGTAGGCCGTCCAAATGTGGGCAAATCGTCTCTTTTGAATTCCCTTTTGGGGGAGGAGAGAAATATTGTAACTCCTGTTTCAGGTACAACCCGTGATTCTATTTACACGAGGTTCAATAAATTCAGGTATGATTTTTTCCTTGTTGATACTGCCGGACTCAGGAAAAAAACCAGGGTAAGGGAAAATATTGAATTTTATTCCATACTCAGGTCAATAAGGGCAATAGAAAATTCCGACGTCTGCCTGCTTATGATAGATGCCTTACAGGGCATAGAATCACAGGATGTAAACATATTCAACCTCATAAAAAGAAACAATAAGGGTGTAGTTATCCTGGTAAACAAATGGGACCTGGTTGAAAAAAGCAGCAATACCGCCAGGGATTTTACCGTCGCATTGAAAAAACGAATTGCACCCTTTGATGATGTTCCTGTCCTTTTTATCTCGGCTGTTAACCGCCAGCGTATTTTCAGGGTACTGGAAGCCGGCTCAAAGGTATATGAAAATCTCCGCCGTCGTATTCCCACCCATTTGCTTAACAAGATAATTCAGGATGCGGTGGAAAGCTTCCACCCGCCTGCTGCAAGAGGCAGGCATATAAAGATCAAGTATGCAACGCAACTCCCATCCAGGTCCCCGGCTTTCGCCATGTTCAGCAATTACCCTCAATATATCAGGGAACCCTACAAACGTTACCTGGAGCACCGGATAAGGGAGCATTTTGACTTTTGCGGTGTTCCCCTTCAGATATATTTCAGGAAGAAATAACAGGGTTACTGCAAAACTTTTTTATATAAGAGATCTTTTAATAATATAAAACAACCAACAAGATGTTTACTGCAGATACCAAGATGGCTGACCTTGTTCATGAAAACCACCAGTTACTTTCCGTTATGAACAGGTTCGGCATACGT
>PUMT01000257.1 GCA_003551495.1 Bacteroidota bacterium | reverse complement strand
GAGTGGAGATATGAGGTGCAGATAACATATCCTGCAAATGTGGATGGGGAGTACGGCGATGCGGGAGAGAGTGTAACAGTGGAGGACCTTACTGAAGAGGGAGTGGCAGCATTTACTGATGACCTTACAAACTCAGGGGATGTTGCTGAAAATGTCACATATACATTTATCCCATATATCGTACTGCCGGGTGAAGACAGGGTATGCCCCGGAGTGCCGGCTGAGACAATAGTGATATATATAAATCCTCAACCCAGGGTAATAGCAACTCCTCTTGCAGACACACTTTGTAATGATGGGATTACAGAAATATTACTTGAAACTCCCAACGTACTCACACAGGGTGTTGTCACATTCGACTTCACTGCTGATGCTACTCATGATGATGTGACCGGTTTCACCGCTTTCGATACAGATCTTCAAGACGGAGCTATTATTACCGATCAGATAACAAATAATACCAATGAGGTTCAGTACATCTATTACACAATAACACCAAGAGCTCTGGAAACCGGATGTGCCGACGGTGAACCTGTAACGGTTACCATAGCAGTAAATCCCACTCCTGTTGTTGAGGCAACATTCTATAATGATACAATATGTACATATGTATTTACGGACTTTTATCTAAACACCCCAACAACAGTATCTTCAGGTGTTGTTACATTCGACTATACAGCAGTTGCAACAGGTGAACCGGGTGATGTTACAGGGTTTACTCCCTCCGACAGTGATCTGCCTGACGGATATAATATGCGACAAAGTCTGGCTAACAACACACTGGAACCTCAATATGTAACTTATACCATAATACCTCATGCACTTGATACAGGCTGTAGTCCTGGCAATCCAATTGAAGTTGTGATAAGAGTTAACCCCTATCCGATAGCTGAAGTTTATGTAAGTGAGGAGCTTGAATGTGTTGGCGCCCATACTGGCAGTATATCACTCGTTACTGCAGAAGGGTCAGGGCCATATTCTTTCAGCTGGGTAGGGCCTGACAATTTTGTGTCCAACGAGCAAAATCTTATAGATATCTCCTATGGACAATATATTGTCACAACCACTGATGCCAATAATTGTGCCGGTCTTGCTTCAATATACCTGTCCAATCCTGATGATATTTCATTCAGTTTCAACCCGAGAGATGTAAGCTGCTATGGCGGTTCGGACGGAAGAGTATTAATTGAAACTGTTGACATGGGTGGAGGTCCGCCATATTCTTTCGAATGGTTCGGACCGGAAGGCTTTGAATTTGAGGATAACACCAGCAGACACCAGACAGAATTAATAGCAGGAGAATATTATGTAATAGTTACCGACGGGAAAGATTGTGTTTATGACTCAAGGAATTACTGGGAGCCGGGCACCTTCAAGATAAATGAACCAACTGAGCTGGAAGTTGAAATTGAAGGTTTTGACACGAGCTGTAATATAAACGATGACGGCAAAGCCATCAGCACTGTTACGGGAGGTACTCCTCCTTATTCTTACCACTGGACAGGCCCGGCAGGACATGTATTTGAAGACAATACCACTCCCGATCAGGATAACATGATGAGCGGCGATTATACACTTACAGTAACTGATGCGAATGGGTGTGAGAAGTCGGCTGATGTTTACATTGGAGAACTCCCTCCTTTTGTTGTTACTGCTCATGTAACATCCGACTATAATGGTTATTCGGTATCCTGTTACGGTGCATCTGATGGCAGAATCGAACTTGAGATCGAAGGGGAGTATCCGCCATTTGATATTTTATGGTCTAGCGGCCATACAACAAAAATACTTGACAATATGCCGGCAGGCGAGTACCACGTGATAGTATACGACTCGGTAGACTGCCCATCTGAAGCGACTGTTGTTCTGACCGAACCTGAAAAAATTGAACTTGATGCAATGGTAACAGATGTTAGTTGTTATGGAGACCGCAGCGGTGAGATATATCTTTACGCAACTGGTGGTACGGGTGTTTATTACTATAACTGGGAGGACGGGCAGGCTTCTGATGTTGCTATGGGACTTGAAGCCGGGAATCACTTTGTAAGGGTAATTGACCAAAATAACTGTTATGTGGACAGTTCCATTTACGTTTCACAGCCCGAACCTATGCAGATTGACCCGGTTATTACCCAGCCATACTGCGGAGAAACAGACGATGGATCTATCGAGTTAAATACAAGCGGAGGGACTTCACCATATTTCTTCAGCTGGTCTTCAGGTGAAGCCACCGAAAATATTTATAATATCAAGCAAGGCACCTATACTGTTACAATAGAAGATTTTAACAATTGTATTCTGACTGAAACAATTATTGTTACGCCGGAAAAGGAACTTTGTGTGAGAATCCCAAATGCATTTACTCCAAATGATGACGGATTCAACGATTACTGGATTATAGGAGATGAGGTGGTCGGCATGCTGGGTGATGTTTATCCTTATGCCGTTGTAGAAGTTTACAGCAGATGGGGGGAAATGGTATTTAAGTCTCAGCAGGGATATCCCGATCCATGGGATGGTACCAAAAACGGAAAACCTCTTCCAATGGATTCATATCATTATGTTATTTACCTTAACAATGGCAGTCCCCCAATTTTCGGAAATGTTACCATTATTAGATAAATTATTATTGGTCAGAGATTCTTTTTGCAAAACTTTAATAAATGACTTGTTAAGAAAAGGTGGAGCAGGACTTAACATGACTTCCTCGGATTAACTGTTTTTGCCCGATCCGTGTTGGACCAGCTTTGTAGAGAAGCAGTCGATAAGCTTCACATGCCAAACAGATCAGGGAGATGTTATCAGTCCATTGTTTCATCAAACAATACCGCAAGCTTTTTTGTAAGTTCCAACCGGGAATATTTTCCGATATCTGATTTTACCAGATTTAAGGCACCGTCTTTATATTTTCCATAAATTTCCCTGATAACTTCGGTCAACCTTTCTTTATCATTGAATTTGACAGTCCATCCCGAACCCGACTCTTTAATAATATTATCCACATCACTGTTTTCGGGGCAAAAAGCCAGTACCGGACGTTGAACGGCAAGATATTCAAATATTTTACCGGTAATAATGTAAGAAGCATTCTCAACCCGGTTGATACTTAGAAGGAGCAATACTGAATCTGCCTGAATTTGCGGAAGTTCCGATTTGATAACATATCCGTATAACTTCAGATTTGTATCAAGATTGTTTGACCGGATACTTTCGATTATTTCCCTGTCTGCCCGCCCGGCCAAACATATTTCAAGATCTTCACTGAATCCAGGTACTTGTTTTTTCATCTCTCCCAATACCTCCCAAAGTTCAACCGGATTCTGATCCCGGAAAAACATCCCTGTATAGGTTATCCTGAAACGCTCTGGCCTCCTGTTCTCAATATTTTTGTAATCTTCAGGATCATACCCGTTTGTAATGACATGTACGGGTTTGCTTGTCACTATTTCAAAATCGTGCTTCATTGTTTTGCCAACCACCACGACTTTATCAGCTGAATTGAGACATTGATTTTCAAATTTCCTGTTTAGTTTATCAGCCCACCTGCTGTGCCGGAGTTTCCTGTAGTAGTATATACCGGTCCACGGATCACGGAAATCTGCTACCCAGGGAACCGAAATTTTTTCCTTGAGCCTGAGAGCAATCAGATGAGCGCTGTGAGGCGGTCCGCTGCTGAATATAAGGTTAACCGGATTCTTTTTCAAATAATCTTCCAGAAACCTTACTGATGGCCTGATCCAGAATTTTCTGGAATCGGGAATAAAAAGATTTCCCCTTATCCAAACGGCGAGTTTTTCTAAAGCTGATTCCTTTTTTTCATGCTTTATGAAGCCGGTGTGCGTTTGCTTTTCACCTCCCCCAATCAGCCTGTTATAGAGATCGTGGGGTTCCCTGGCAGGCACTTTCAGCACTTCAATCCCGGAGGGGACTTCTTTTTCAAGAGAGTGGTCATAAACCGGATATTTTGCATTACCTGCAGTGAATACTACTGGTTGCCACCCAAAACGGAGAAGGTATTTTGCGAATTTGAGGCAGCGCTGGACTCCCGATCCTCCACTTGGAGGCCAGTAATATGTTATCAGCAATACTTTACGCACAAACCTCTATTTGTTCAACTTTTCAAGAATTGTTTTCATACTGACCTTGTCCTCAGCTATTTCTCTTAATCTGCTTACCTGAACCCTCTCCTGCAACATCGTATCACGGTAACGAATGGTAACTGTATCATCCTGTGAGGTCTGATGATCAACTGTAATACAAAAGGGAGTACCGATGGCATCCTGCCTGCGATAACGTCTCCCGATAGAGTCTTTTTCTTCGTAATGGCAATTAAAAGTAAATTTCAGGTCGTCACATATCCTTCTGGCTATCTCAGGCAAACCATCCTTCTTTACAAGCGGGAGAACAGCAAGTTTTACAGGAGCAAGGAAATCAGGTATACGAAGCACTACTCTTTCTTCACCCTTGCCGTTTTCGTTTTCTATAACTTCTTCACAATAGGAGGCTGACAAAATCATTAAAAAGAGGCGGTCAAGTCCCAGCGATGTTTCTATAACATAAGGGACATAGCTTTTATTCAATTCAGGGTCAAAATACTGAAGTTTTTTCCCGCAATATTTCTGATGCTGCCCAAGATCAAAATCAGTCCTTGAATGGATCCCTTCAACTTCCTTAAACCCGAACGGGAATTCGAATTCGATGTCGGTTGCAGCTTCAGCATAATGGGCAAGCTTATCATGATCATGGAACCTGAGTTTGGAATCATCTAAACCCAACGCCTTAAACCAGTTCATCCTGGAATTTTTCCAGTATTCAAACCACTTCTTTTCTTCACCGGGACGAATAAAAAACTCCATCTCCAGCTGCTCGAACTCACGCATCCTGAATATAAACTGCCGTGCAACAATTTCATTCCTGAAGGCCTTCCCGGTTTGCGCAATCCCGAATGGGATCTTCATCCTTCCTGATTTTTGAACATTAAGGAAGTTCAGGAAAATCCCCTGCGCTGTTTCAGGTCTCAAATATATTTTGTTTGCTTCTTCACTCAATGATCCAAGCTTTGTGTCAAACATAAGATTGAACTTGCGTACATCAGTCCAGTTCCTGGATCCTGAAACCGGATCGGCAATATCGCAGTCAATTATAATCTGCTTTATTTCTTTCAGATCATCCCGGTTCAGTGCATCAACATATCTTTGCCTGATACCGTCGATCTTCTCCTGGGTTTTTATAACTCTCGGATTTGTGGTACGGAACTTTTCTTCATCGAATGAATCACCAAATTTTTTTGACGCTTTTTCAATTTCCTTGTTTATTTTGGCTTCCTGTTTTTCAATATATTCTTCAATAAGTACATCTGCCCTGTAGCGTTTCTGGGAATCTTTGTTATCAATAAGGGGGTCATTAAAAGCACTTACATGTCCGGATGCCTCCCATACTTTTGGATGCATAAATATTGCAGAATCCAGTCCAACTACATTTTCATTCAGATATACAACTGCGTCCCACCAGTATTTAATCAGATTCCTTTTCAACTCCACTCCAAACTGCCCGTAGTCATATACTGCACTTAACCCGTCATATATTTCACTTGACTGGAAAATGAACCCGTATTCCTTGCAATGAGCAATAACCTTTTTGAACAAATCATTCTGAGTCATACATTAAAGAAACTTTAAAGGTTTGTTTATCAATAATTCGCAAAAATACGTTAAATAGTTATTTTTCTGAATTAAATTCCGGTAAATTTTGTTTAATTGCACATTAAATGACTTATAACTGCGTTGTTTCACCTGTTATTTTAATATTCTATCTTTGTCATATAAGTCTTTTACAATAATGAACAAGAAAACAGATTTTCTGGTGATTGGTTCCGGAATAGCCGGACTGAGTTATGCTCTTAAAGTGGCTGATGCCGGCAAGGTATCAATTGTAACAAAAAGCGAACTGGAGGAAACCAATACAAAATACGCACAGGGCGGTATTGCTGCAGTAATGAGGGAACCTGACAGTTTTGAAAAACACATTAATGACACAATTTCCTGCGGAGATGGGTTTTGCACCCGTAAGATTGTTGAAATGGTAATAAAGGAGGCCCCGGCAAGAATTAAGGAGTTAATGGAATGGGGGGTTGAATTTGCCCGTGCTCCTGACGGCCGTTTCAATCTCACAAAAGAAGGCGGGCATACCGGAAACCGTGTGCTTCATCATAAAGACAATACCGGAGAAGAGATACAACGCGCGCTGATGCAAAAAGCTCGTAACCATCAAAACATAGAGATCCTGGAACATCATTTTGCAATTGACCTTATCACACAGCATCATCTCGGGAAGAAAGTGAAAAGGTCAGATAAAGACATTGAGTGTTACGGCGCTTATGTTCTTGATCTGAAAAGTTCAGTAGTTTTTCCATTTCTTTCAAAAACTACCCTTATCGCTACAGGTGGTATAGGAAACCTTTACCATACTACTACCAATCCGGTTATTGCAACCGGAGACGGCATTGCTATGGTATACAGGGCTAAGGGAAAGATAAATGATATGGAGTTCGTCCAGTTTCACCCCACATCCCTTTGTAACCAGGGTGAGAGGCCTTCTTTCCTTATTACTGAAGCTCTGAGAGGTTTCGGGGCAGTCCTTAAAACAAACGACGGTAAAGAGTTCATGTACCGCTATGATCAAAGGGGAAGCCTTGCCCCGAGGGATATTACAGCACGGGCTATTGACCAGGAGATGAAAACCCGGGGAGATGACCATGTATTACTTGATGCAACACACCTTGACCCTGTTAAGCTCAAGGAAAATTTCCCCAACATTTACAGAAAATGCAAAAGTATCGGTATTGACATTACAAAAGATATGATCCCTGTAATTCCTGCAGCACATTATATTTGCGGAGGGATAAATGTTGACAAAAACGGGAAGAGTTCAATTAACCGGTTGTATTCAATCGGCGAGGCTTCTTATACAGGTTTGCACGGGGCAAACAGGATGGCCTCCAACTCTCTTATGGAAGCTGTAGTATTTGCACACCGGTCAGCTAAAGAAAACAAACAGCTGTATAACAAATTCTTGCTAAACGAAAATATCCCTCCATGGGACCTGGAAGGAACGAACCACCCTGAAGAGATGGTACTGATAACACAGAACTACAAAGAAATGCAGCAGATAATGAGCAATTATGTCGGCATCGTTCGTTCAGATCTTCGACTTAAAAGAGCGCTTAAAAGATTAAAAATCATATACCAGGAAACTGAAGAATTATACAAAAAATCAACCCTTTCGGTAAAATTATGTGAATTAAGGAATATGGTCAATGTAAGTTACCTGATAATTAAAATGGCTCAGAAACTAAGGGAAAGCAGGGGACTTCACTACATGCTTGATTATCCTGGAAAAAAAACGGGAATGGAGTTTTAAAAAGAGAAGAATCTTATTATTTTTAAATTGAATACCGGAATTTAATCAAACGTTATAATAAAAGAATATGAAATTCAACCAATCTCTTTGGCCATGAAAACCGCCCGGTTAGTTAAACTTTTTATCTGCCTGTTGCCTGTACTTTTCCCCCTTAAAATAAAGGCACAGGAGATTACTACAAATATCAGCATTGAACGGCTCATTAATGATGTTTTTATTCTGGCCTCTGATAGCCTTGAAGGGCGGCAGTTCCCTTCCGAAGGTAAAAGAATGGCCGCCCGCTATATTGCAGGGGAATTTGAAAAAGCCGGCTTGCAGCCAATAAATGAGGGGGAGGACAAATATTTTCAAAAAATCCCGGTTGTAAAATATGACCACGGATCAACACGAATTTATATTGACGGAGAGCAATTGCCCCGCGCCAATAATTTTTCATTTGCATCAACCCGGTCCTTATCCGACAGTCTTGTACTTCCCATAATATTCAAAGGCAGGGTCGAGCCGGAAGATATTACGGTTTCAGGTAATGATATCATGATTCACCTTGTAGAGAAAGATATTGAAACAGCAATGGAAAAGGTTGAGCAAATAGCTGCATATAACGGAATTGAGCATTTTGCAATAACAATCCTGTCCGGCAGACGCAATTCAAATCTTATCAATTCCGAATCAAGGGCGCTTCAGCCCAGGTATCCGGAAAGCCTTTTCGGTTTTGGTACGGCTGATGTGAATTGGCTTCACTCCTACCTGCCCGAAAGCGATAATAATCTGAATGTATTGCTTGCAGGAGAAACACTTTTTAAAAAGTTATACGGTTCTGAAAAAGGCTGGATGAACCTGAATCTTCGCAGGTACGCGCGCAATACTGAGGCTCTTGATAACACCATTTCAGAGATCACCGTTTCAACATCTTTCAGGATTGAAAAAAGTGTGGAGTATGATGAGAATGTAATCGGCTATATTGAAGGCAGTGATTTGAAAGATGAATTTATTATAGTTTGCGGTCATTACGACCATTTAGGAAAAAGAGGTGAAAGTATTTATTACGGTGCGGACGACAATGCTTCAGGGACAGCAGGTGTAATGGAGCTTGCCAGGATGTTTGGCGCTGCGAGGGAAAAAGGGGCTGTTTTCAGGCGAAGCATTGTATTCATAGCATTTGCAGCTGAAGAAACCGGACTCAACGGCTCTGCATATTATGTGTCAAACCCGGTGTTCCCTCTTGAACAAACTAACCTGTTGATCAATATGGATATGATCGGAAGGTCGGATGTTTCTGCCGACAGTCGCGGACATGTTTATGTAAGGCCAATGGGAGGGGACAGGCGTGAAATAAGGCAGCTTTTCAGAACTGCCGGCAATCAGGTTGACAACCTGAGATTACTTCACAGTCAGTCTCCCATTAACAACCTGATGTGGCGTTTCGGTTCAGACCATTTTCCATTTGTAAGGGAGGACATTCCGGCTGTTGTAATAACCACAGGCACACACCCGGATTATCATCTGCCTGCTGATACCCCGGAAAAAATAAATTACAGGAATATGGTAAATATTCTTAAAACAGTTTTTGCTGTTATCGTGGAACTCGACGAAATGTAAGCTTAAAAGGAGAGAGTGCAACTGGCAGGTTAGCCGTTTTTTTCTGTAATTTTCAAAATTGGACAAAACGTAAAAAGTCATATTTTTCCCCGGCAAGTATGGATTTTTATCTTCAACATCCCGTTAATGAGCCTTTTTTGCTGAACGGATTGAAACATCATGCCGGCTATGTTAAAAATCTGATTTTCAATCTGATTAATAAAGGTGAAAGTATATTACCGTCATTACCCGGTATACTTAAATGTTTAGGCGGGTCTCAAATGGATTTATATACAGGCTTGCTGACTCCTGATGAGATTACAGGGGAAATTGAAAAGTTGCTAAAAGAGTCTGACAGATACAAAAAGCTGAAATATCTCTCATGGATTGAAAAAAACAACGGATACCAGACACTGCCACTGTCAGACAAATCGGTTTGGGTATTAATGGAAGGGAATATCCCGGAACGTTATATCCATATTCATCCTGGCCGTCATTCCCTTCAAACAGTCCGCCTCCGCTCAGGAACACTTAAAAGTGCCATCGCAGTAAATGTATGGGCAGGGATTTATGGTAAACCTGCCTTAAATTTGAGAGTTGTAAATGAAGCAAGGGAAGCATTGCTGAATGAATCGCCTGTAAAGCATATAAGTCAGGAAAGCGGACTTGGTGCGGCAATAAAAAGGCTAAACCCCGGTTGTTAGATTTTTTTAATTAAGTTCACACCTTTTGCCTGCCGCCCCTCCATTTCAGAAGAGGCAGCAGCAGGTGTTATTGTTTATCTTGTTATAGTATATCTGATACCAGCGTAAACTTTTCTTCCGGTAAACGGCCCCCATACTACAGAAGCATCAAAATAGTCCCCGAAAGGATCTTCGTAGGCTATTATCGGATTATCCTGTTTGAAATCGGTTATATTTTCACTTCCTATGTAGATGTCGAAGTTTGCAAAACGTCTTGTAACCTGGGCGTGCATTATGTAATAGGATGGTGAAAAATCATCCCATCTGTATTGTGAGGGATTCCCTCCGGAATCGGGAAGCCGACCGGGACCGTTGTATTGGTTTGCGATGTAAAAGCTCCAGTCTTCCATGGGAGTTTCGTAAGACAGAGTTAGTATCCCCCTGTATTCATTTACAAACGGAAGCCGTCTCAATTCTCCGTTAATAGTAGCTTTAACATCATTTATCCTGTATGCTCCATGAACTTCAAATCCGTTTAGTATCTCCACTGTTAAGTCTGCCTGTAAGCTATTTGAATATGATTTACCGTCAAGATTGTAAAAAACAACTCTTTGTGCATTCTGATCCAGATCGGCTATTACCTGGTTCCTGAATTCAGTACGGTAAAAATCGATGTTAAAGGCAACTTCCCGGCCACCACTCATATGCATAATACGTGAAAAGTTAAGTCCGTAATTCCAGGCTTCTTCAGCCCTGAAGTCCTCTTCAATCAAGAGCTCCCTTGAACTGGCCATAATCGGTGAATTTTCTGCGAAAATGTTGGCAGAGCGAAATCCCCTCCCTGCAGAACCTCTAAGTATATTATCCTCATCAAATTCGTAGCGAAAATGAACTCTTGGTGTGAGGAACCATCCGTATTCACTGTTATGATCAGCCCTGAAACCGGTTATAAGTGAAAACTTTTCAAGGTAATTGTACGTATATTCACCAAAAATTCCGGGGACAGATTCCACCCTTTCATAATTTACCTCATTGTATATTTCAGAATATTCATCATACATATAGCTCAAACCGGCAGTGAGGATATGGTCTGTTGTCCCGATAATTGTCTGGTAAAGCAGGCTGGCATTAAAACTATTTTGATTACCGTCATAAGTGTTTAGTCCGAAAAATGAGCTCTGATCATAAATTGTACCTGTAGCCATTGCGGCAACACTGGAATGCTCACTATCAGGTATAGCATATCCTCCTTTGAAAAAACCCTGGATCTTTCTTGTGTCAACACCCAATCCGTACGCATTCTCTGTTCCGTAGTCGGTTGATTTGTTGAAATCCTTTTGACCTCCCCTTCTCTCTTCGTTAAGAAAATGTAACCCAAACTGCAGGTGAACCTTGTGATCAACCTCATAATTCCATCTGTTGATTAAGTTCACCTGTGTTCCAAGGGGCACATCCAGGAAGGTGTTTTCATTGTCATCAATTTTGGTTTGCTGTGTTGAAATATGGCCTAAAACCATGGTGCTCCATTCATCATTCAATTGCACGGCCGAAGTGAGATTCCCCTCATATCTTCCTTCAGTATTGGCAAAAGCATTTAAAAAAAGAGGCTCACTATCCTGAGGTTTTTTATACTCCACATTAATCAGTCCGGTTATCGATTCGTAACCGTGAAGTACAGAAGAAGCTCCTTTCGATATCTGGATGGATTCCATCCATGGCCCCGGAATATAAGTAAACCCGTAAGTTGATGATAACCCCCTTATATTTGGGATGTTCTCAAACATAATCTGACTGTATATCCCATCAAGTCCCAGCATTTCAATCCTCTGAGCACCTGATACGGCATCGGCATAACCGACATCGACTGTCGCACTGCTTTCAAAGCTCTCTGCAAGATTACAGCAAGCTAATGTCTGGAGTCCGCGCTCGGTAATAACCTCTGCATGTATCGGCTCGAGTCTTTTTACATAACTGGTGCCCATCCGGCGTCGAATAGTAAGTTCATCTATTTCCACACCGGTTTCAAGTATGATCTCAATCTCAGTTTTTCCGGGAGGTATGGGGATACTATCGGGGGCAAATCCCGTATAGCTGACAACAAGTATAAGGGTATCAGTTGTATTTGGTTTATGGATGTCAAAAAAGCCGTCTTTATCGGTTGTACTGCCGAATGTAGTTTCAGCAAAATAAACCGTTGCAAAAGGCAGCGGTTCTATTAACTGTTCACCGTTTTCTTCGACAACAGTCTTTACAAAACCCCTCAGATGCTCATGTGCTTGTAAATTCCAGGTAAATAACAATGATGTTATTAACAAGATTATTTTGGACTTCATGTCTGCTTAATTTATTAACGTTTTTATATTCTGATAGTATATGGGAACTATTTTGTTGCTGGTTGGCAACGGAATAAACACTCCTGCTGATAATATCAGCAAGCCCGAAGGATCAATCACAAAATAAGCTGACGGTTTTTAAAGACTGTATATTTGCCGGATCTGGTAATGGGAGGCGGTATGGAAGTTAAAACATGTTTTTGCCCGGTTGATATTACAGATGAATAAATTATTTTACAACCCTCCGGATAAAACTTAATTTCAGGCACTTTGTTCTGTTCGCTGAAACTATGGTTGTTTAAATAATCGTCAGGTAATATTAAATATAAAAGATTATCACTGCAGCAATGGTTATTATTCAGATATATATCATTTTCGGGTAATTTTTTGCTGCTGCAACCGGAGCATTGTTTGCGATTACATTCATTATTACCTTTGCATTCAGAACTTTCATTATGGGAATGACTTGAGCAGCAATTTTCAGACTCTGGCACGGTAAGCATTACCTCGGTATCCCCGGTTATTTCACAATGATGGAAATTGATATAAGCCCCCGTGGAGACAATCAAAAACAAAATTGCGAATATTCCAACAGCTATATTTTTCAGCGCCTTAATCATTTATCTTGCAATAAAACAACTAATTTGATTTAATGTAAAATTAACCCATTTTTTTAATCTGCAAAAAATCCTAAAGAGATACCGGCATAAATGCCGGTACCTCAATGTGCTTTATAATATCTGAAATCAAGTCAGATATGTGGTTTAAAAATCTGTTATGTCAACGTTGTTCCTGTAATCACCCAGCAAATGTTCTGCAAAATAGTAACGTTTCATCCTGTTAAAATATTCTGAGAAACGGCCAAAACCA
The DNA here is from genome assembly GCA_003551495.1 of Bacteroidota bacterium. Classification (GTDB taxonomy): domain Bacteria; phylum Bacteroidota; class Bacteroidia; order Bacteroidales; family PUMT01; genus PUMT01. Next base: position 13,055 of record PUMT01000257.1, on the reverse strand, counting down.
TGCCTCATGCCGGGGAAAATCATCATATCAAATCTCTTGTTGGCGTTGATAAGCGCCTCAACAACCCTGAGTGTGCCTGCAGGATGCACATTGCTATCAATGTCACCATGTACCAGTAGCAGATGGCCTTTCAGGTTTTCTGCCAGCTCCTGATTTGCAGGGATTCTCGATTCGAAAACAGTTTTAGTTTTTTCTTCCTTTTCTTCATCCTCATCGGCTTCTTCTTGCTCCTCAATATCTTCTTCCTCCTTTTCTTCCTCTTCTATGGTTTTGGTAACCTCCTTAACTCCATGATGCACTTCACTCCACCACATATTATAAACATTATTGTCGTGATTACCGGCAGAAGAAACTGCTACCTTGTAGAAATCAGGATAAACAAACATTGCTGCTGTTGACATGAAACCTCCTCCGGAGTGCCCGTATATACCTACCCTGTCTATATCAATGAATGAATGCCTGTCAGCCAGCTGCTGAAGTCCGTATTTATTGTCATCAAGCGGGTAATCCCTTAAGTTCCCGTAACCATAGGTATGATAATGTTTTGAACGAACCGGGTGTCCGCCCCTTTGTCCCATAGCAACGACAATAAAGCCAACCTGTGCCAGTGGCACATTGTTATTGAATGTAAATCTTGTTGGCGTAGGTTCGGTTTGAGGACCGGGATAAACATGTGTAATAATGGGATATTTCTTTTCGGGGTCAAAATCAAAAGGTTTCCACATAACCCCGTAAAGATCGGTAACCCCGTCAGCAGCTTTCACAGTAAATGGTTTTGGCATTTTCCAGCCTGCTTCTTCAAGCCTCGATATATCGGCGGTTTCGAGTTCCATAACAAGTCCACCGTTATTGTCGCGTAAAACGGAACGGGGAACTTCATCCACACGCGAAATATTGTCAACAAAATATTTGCTCGATTCTGAAATATTGAATGTATGTGAAGCATCCTCGGGGGTGAGGAGCGTAAAATTCCTGCCGCTGAAATCAACCCGGTAATACATGGGATAATAGGGGTTTACTCCTTCTTCCCTGCCAAATGCCTGAAAGTATATTTGCCTGTTAAGAGTGTCAATCTGAGAAATGCTCCCTACATTGAAGTTGCCTTGGGTAATTCTGTTTTTAAGATTACCTTCACTGTCGTACCTGTAAAAATGAGCCCAGCCGTCACGTTCAGAAAACCAAATAAGGTCTTCGCCATCCTCAATTACATCAAGCCGCGCATATCTTGTATTAAAATAAGGTTTGCTTACTTCATTTATCAATTCGGTTACTTCACCGGTTTCGGTATCAACTACACAAAGGTCTATTTTGCTCCATGTACGGTCGCGCCTTATAAAGTAAAGCTTATCAGAAGAATCACCCATAAAGAAGCCTCCACCAGCGCCAAAATAGGTGCCACCAAGAGCCTGGTCCACGTACTTACTGGCATCAACATCAATTCTGCTTTTTGTTTCTACATCAAAAATTGAAAGACTGTCCTGTGGAACATTCTCCTCTCCGGGCATTGGATATTTGTATGTTTCAAGGGTTGGGCGTGGATCGGCAAGTGAGTTAATCACCCAAAAATCCTCTACATGACGGCTGTCACGACGATTTACAAACAGTTTTTGGGAATCGTTAAACCATCTTGCAGCTGCTCTTACCCTCTCATCTTTCACTGTATCGCCGGCACTGGCTGCAAAGCTGAACCAGCGTTCCCCGTCTTCAGTAAGCTGTATTTCAACACTGTCAGGATCATCTGCTTCCATCAGGTAAAGATTGTGATCTTTAGCAAACACTATCCATGTACTGTCAGGCGAATAGTTCTTCCAGCGTTCCCGGTCTTCTTCTTCAACTTTATCGCCTTTGACAAGTTCCTTCGTTCTTATATTGTATGTAAACTCAATTTCGTCAACCTCAAATGTCATAGTTTCGTTGTCATCCTTGAACTCAATATTTGTAATAGGTAAATCGAGGGCATTGTATGGCTCACTTGTAAGTTTGGTCAATTCCGAAGCCATATAATCACTATCAAACAAGGGTTCTTTTGTCCTTGCGTCGGCATCGACCATAATAAATTTTTTACCATCTGATGTTTTGAAGCTATACCAGAACCTGTCAACATCATTTAACCAGTTCCCCTGTACTCCGAGGTCTCCCACCCATTCACGCATATTACTGACGCTGAATTTCTCAGCCTTTTCAAAGTTTGCTTTTTGACCGTAAATGGTGGAAAAAACAAATACCGTTAAAAAAAATAAAATTGATTTTTTCATTTGTAAAGATTTAAGTTATTGAATAGGATTATCTAAAAAAATATTTTTCTGAACAAACAGACACTCAGTCTAATAATTTGTCGATTATACTATCTGCTATCAACAGATCAAGGTTAGTGGTGATCTTTATATTTTCTCGATTCCCATCTGCAAGATGAATTGAATATCCGGCGGCTTCAACAACACAAGCATCATCAGTAAAATCAGACGATGCCGCATTCCGATAGGCATCGACAAGTATCTCTCCACTGAAAACCTGGGGCGTTTGTACCATCTTCAGCTTTTCCCTGTCAACTGCCACATTTTTTCCTTTATCAATCTCTCTGACAGATTCAACAGGATCGGTAACAGGGACTGCGTTCCCCATTACGGATGCCAGGTCATAGCAGGTCTGGATTGTAGCTTCACTAACTAACGGTCTGACACCATCATGTATACCTACAAGTCCGCTACCGCTAATTTTTTCAAGAGAATTTCTGACAGACAGGAAGCGGGTATCACCGCCTTTTACAATGGTGTGTTTTATGTTAAACCGATGTTGCTCACAAAGTGTCTGCCAGTAAGGTATGTGTTCTTCCGGCAGGGCGACAATTATCCTGATATTTTTATCATATGAATAAAACCGCTTTATGGAGTGCATAAGGACGGGTTCATTTTTCAAAAGCAAAAATTGTTTCGGTATAGGAGCGTTCATGCGACTGCCCGAACCACCGGCGACTATTATTACGGTTTTATTCATTTAACCTGACTTTACCCTTTATCAGCTATAAAAATATGAAAAAATGTTTGCAACAAATTTTAATATTCAAAAAAACACAATTCCCCTGTAACGTTTTTTACATTTAAACGTCTTAACATAAGAAACAGCTTAAAAATATCCCGCAGTTATGAAGAGGCATCTGGACAAACTAATAAGTTTTGAGGAAAAAAAAGTTGATGAACTCTACAGAATAAGGTTTGAATTAAGCAATGTAACAAACACAAGGGGATCAGAAGCTCATTTTTTTTCAAAATTCCGCAATTATGAAGAAATAGAGAGGGAACTGGAAAAGGCACACAGGCAACTTTCAATTTACAAAATTCAAAAAATGATGGGTTTTTAATTTCTCCAAATAGTTTGATTGGTTTGTTTTTAAAAAAGAGGATGCCGCAAATAACATCCTCTTTTTCTATTATATGTTAATGATCAGTCTTGTTGATGTCCTGTATATTTAAATCTTTTAATACTTTTCTTGGGTGTTTTTTCAAATTCTTCCGGATGAATTTTGATCTTTGACAAATTCATGAAGGCTGGAAGATCTTTGTTCAGGTTTTCAAGATGGTTATCCATTATTTTCGATAGACCGGCCTCACTTATATTGTCTTTATCGACTGCTTCATAATCCGGATAAACCAGCGCTATCAACTTATTATCCTGATCGGTCACCACAGACTCCATAATGTAATTAAGGTTATTCAGCTTGGCTTCGATCTCTTCAGGATAGATATTTTGTCCGGAAGCCCCCAGGATCATGCTTTTGGAGCGTCCCATTATATAAATGTAGTTGTCCTTGTCAATTAACCCGAGATCACCTGTATGAAGCCAGCCGTCTTCATCAAGAGCTTCCCTGGTGGCTTCAGGATTTTTATAGTAGCCCATCATTACATTCTCTCCTCTTACAAAAATTTCTCCAACCTCATTGTAAGGATCGTCTGAATCAATTTTTACTTCCAGTGTGTCAACTATCTTTCCGGCAGCACCAAGTCGTGCCTTGTCCCAATTGGCATAGCTGATCAGGGGGCCGCATTCGGTCATCCCATAACCAATTGAAAAGGGGAACCTGATTTTTCTAAGGAATAACTCAACATCCTTATTGAGGGGAGCGCCTCCGATAACAACCTCATGAAAATTACCTCCGAATACATCAATAAGCTTCTTTCTTATTTTATTGTAAACAACTTTATTAAGTCCGGGGACCTTTGTCAGTTTTCCTGCGACACCCTTTTCAAGTGCAGGCAAAATCTGCTTTTTATAGATCTTTTCAATTATCAATGGAACTGCAAGAACAAGCTTTGGCCTGATCTCACTGAATGCCTGCAATATAACCTGTGGTGAAGGTGTTTTTGTAAGGAAAGTAATGTGGCATCCCAGGGTAAACGGCCAGAGAAATTCGAAAGCACAACCGTATGCGTGAGCAAGGGGCAGAAATGAAACAATATTGTCACCTGGCTCCAAAGGCATATTGTTATTTGCATAAACCACGTTAGCTATCAGGCTGTTGTGGGGGATCATCACACCTTTTGAAAAACCGGTGGTTCCGGATGTGTAGCTTATTACTGCCAGATCTTCATTTGGCACTTCCGGGAAGCTGCATTGTTCAGGCCCGAATACATTGTTGTATTCTTTTTCAAAAAGTTTTTCAAGATCAGTGACAGTTTCATTTATATTTTTATTCCCTTTATCTGACAGAACTGACATATCTGAAATTGACAATATTGCATTCAGCTTTGTCATTTTTGATTCATCAAGTGTTTCGAAAATACTTTCACTTGCAAAAAGTAAAACCGAATCTGAGTGGTTAACAATGTGATGAACATCATTAGGCTTAAAATCGGGCAAAATGGGCACGATTACAGCGCCATACGATATGGTGGCAAGATAAACAACAGCCCAGGAAGCTGAATTTTTCCCGATCAATGCTACTTTGTCTCCTTTTTCTATTTTGTTCTCCCTGAAAACAATATGAATGCGGGCTATTTTACCAGCTACATCGGAATATTTCATGCTTTCTCCCTTATAATCGGTAAAGGCATTAATATCCCAGTTTTTCCTTATACTGTCTTCAATAAATTGTATGAAGTTTTCTTTCATCATGGCTTTAACCTTTTTGGTTGAACTCATAAAGGTAAAAAGTATGCTCAATAAATACAAAAAAATACTTTATGCCTGGTTGACTATAGTAATTCTTTGATATTCCGAGCTATAGCTCGTAGTAGAAAGCTTCCCGCCCCGGGTAATTCAATTTTTCTACTGCAACATCTTTTGGATAAATGAAATATTTCACATTTGCTTCTGAACATACTTCATTTTCTGAGTTGAATAATTGTGTTTGAATTTCCGCAATCCGTTTTTTTAAACTAATTATCCTGCCCTTTACAGTAAGAATTCCCTGATTGACGAATACTGGTTTTTTATAAAAAATTTCCATTGAAGATGTAACTCCACCTGTACCGGCTTTTACATAAACAACCCAACTGGCAAGCTCATCCTGGAGTGTTGCCTGAATGCCTCCGTGAAGTACATTTATGTATCCCTGGTAACAATCGGCAGGGTCCCATTTTGAAAATAAATAATCTCCCTCCTCAAAAAACTCCATATGAAGTCCGATATCATTTTCAGGATCACAGCCAAAACATCCGAACTCTTTTCTTTCAATAAAAGGATTACGTATTTTTTTCATAATGTGACGTTTATAATTTTTTAGCGTAATAAAACGGAATTACCGGAAATTTAACAACTGTTATATCCCCAGACAAGTGCAGCTGCGCCGAGCACCCCAGGATTTTCCTTTAAGGATGAGGGCAATATTTCAATTTTGTTTTTGAAAACTTTAAGCAGGTTAATTTCCATACTCTTTTTTGCCGGTGAAATAATCAGATCACCTGCATTTGCGAGTCCCCCCATAAGAAAAATTGCTGAGGGACTTGTAATTGCAACAATATCGGCTAACTTCCGTCCCAGCAGGCCTCCGGTATATTCAAAAGCCATTTGTGCCAACTTGTCACCATCCTCAGCCGCTTTGGTTATCATTGGAGGTTCAAGGTTTTCAAAGCTTACAGATCTCAGATCACTTTGAATATCGGGGAAATGCCCCAATAATTTGAAAAGTGTTCTTTTTATGCCTTTAGCGGAAACATAGGTTTCAAGACACCCGCGACGTCCACAGCCACACATTCTCCCGTTCCTGTTAACGGTTACATGACCAAGTTCACCTGCAAGTCCGTCATGCCCGGTTATTAATCTGCCGTTTGAAACAAATCCGCTTCCAAGTCCGGTACCAAGAGTAATTACAAGAAAATCCCCCATCCCCTTTGCACCACCGTAAACCATTTCCCCGATGGCGGCAGCGTTAGCATCATTGGCAAGTATTATCCGCTCCTGCCTTATTCCCCTGAATTTTTCAACCACAGGCAGAACTCCTTTCCACGGCAAATTTGGAGCAAATTCGATATTTCCGCTTTTTGAATTTCCATTTGGTGCTCCTATACCAATTCCTGCAATCCTGTATTCTTCATTGAGGAAAGAAGTGCCTTCATCGATCAGATCGCTCAAAAGTCTCAGGAATTCATTAAGTTCTTTGCCTTCAGAGGTTACAATATCTTTTTTATAAAGACAATTGCCATCAGTATCAACTATTCCCATAATTGTACTGGTGCCTCCGATATCTATTCCTACAGCAGCTTTTTTCATTGGTTTGCATTAGAGTAACTTCAATGTCAATACGGTCAACTCAAAAGTATAATTTTTAAATTATTAAAACTTCATTTTTCAAAGAAAACCAAATCTGAGATTTATAAAATACATCTAAATCCAGTCAGGTTTTTAAAAAAATTCATATATTGCTTATTATAAGTATTTGATTAAGCACACTGTGTCCGGCATACTGATTTTATATCTGCCTGCAGGTAAATTGTTTACCATTATTTAACCAAAACTTCTCAAATGAAACTTTTAATTGTTCCCGTTGACTTTTCAAAAGAATCTACGAACGGCATTGATCTTGCTATAACTATATCTTCCAGAACCAGATCCGACATCCAGTTGGTTTATGTTCAAAAAAAGGTCCCCGACCACTATCCGGGAACTGAAAGCGAGCATGTAAAACTTGCAAAACAGCGTTTTAGCGAATTAATAAACAAATATGAGAACAAGCTGCCTTCCGGAGTAAAGCTGGACTATATTATCAAAAAGGGGAAAGTATACCAGGAAATTGTCAATCAGGCAAATGCCTTTGAAGATTCAGCAATTGTGGTTTCCACACATGGTGCGTCAGGTTTTGAGGAATTTTTTATGGGCAGCAATGCTTACCGTATAGTTACAGCCACAACCAGACCCGTATTTACAATCCGTTACAGCGTTTCACCTTCCAGCTTTAAACGGATTGTACTGCCAATTGATATTACAGAGCAGTCAAGGCAGAAAGTCCCCCTGACAACTGAACTGGCAAAACATTTCGAATCCGAAATTCACCTTGTTACCATATCTTCAACAAAAGACGAAGAGGTTATTCACAAGCTTAAAGCTTATTCAAGGCAGGTAGCCGAATACCTTAGGGAACATGAAGTACGATACGTACAGGGAAACAGGTTCGGAGCCAACATTACCGACAGTGTGATAGAATACACAAAAGAAGTAAATGGTGATCTTATCTCAATCATGTCGGAGCAGGGAACAAGTATATCCAATGTTTTTCTGGGGAGTTATGCACAGCAGATGCTAAATAAAGCCCCTGTCCCTGTTTTATGTATAACCCCGAAAGAACTTCATATACACGGCAGTTTTAAAGCCTCGGGCGGTTAGTTTTTACTTGTTAATTTTCCCGATTTTTTCTTCAACTGAATTTACCTTGCCTTCAAGTCTGCCGGTTTGAGACTTTCTTATATCCATCTTAATAGAAGAATATATCCTTGAAGAGTCCGGTTCAAGTTCATTGTAAGCATTTTGAATAATCCGGAGAGCTTCCGGCAGGGTTTCAGTTTCAATAATTGTCCCCATTGCGGTAAGTTTATAGCTTACTCCGCTGTCACGTATCATTTTAATAACCTTGCTTACATAAGGACTTACACTCCCCCCCTTGTCAGTAGGAAACATTGAAAATTCCAATAATACAGACATTTTAAATTTTTTTGAATTAATAATTAAGATTCCAGGTTTCTTCAGTATGCCAGTTTGATCTAACATTAATAGCTTCAGGATAAAATATGCCAATCTCAGGTTGAATCCCTTCAAGATAATTCCCTGTATCCCACACCCCGTTGCGGTTTTTGTCGAATATTGCTTTCAATCTGTATAATTGTGGAACCAGATAATCAAAAACCAACTCCGTATCCTGATTTGCAATTTTTTCCCTCAATATATTATTATTATCATCTTTTAGTTGGATAATTACCTGATCTGCAACTTCTTCAAGATTCAATACTATGGTTCCGTAATAATCATCAGGCCTTATCTCGAATTCAACATTGATGGTATCATTTTGATGGCCGAATATATCTGTGACAGCACCCGGCAATATTTCAACTTTATAATGTTCTTCAGGGATCCATTCAGAAACAAAGCTGCATTCTCTTAAAAATGATGTGTCCTGAACAAAACCAAAATCTGCCGGAACAATTGTATCCTGTAAATGGTACAAACTTATTTTATCTTCATCAATATAAGCAACAGGGGTTTCAAAAAAGAATAAAAAATCTTCATTTAACTCGAGAATTCCATTGTTTCTGACACTGGTGCGAACTTCCAAAAACTCTTCCCTCTCAGTCCGGGGTTTTAAAAAAGTAATTGTATCCTTTAACTGCTTCAGTGAATCAGACGGACCCGTTGCCCAATAGAGGGCTTCAAACTGAAGGGAGTCACTTTTATATACTTCCTGATCTGTAATCCAATAAATTACTGAGTCATTCCCTTTTGATACTTCTTTAATTTTCCAATCTTCCACCGGACTAAAATTGAGCGGCCTGATCTCCCATTCCTTCTGGAGTGGTTTTCTGAAGGTGAAAAGCAACTTTCCCCTAAAATCTCTCACGAACCGCTCCAACTGTTGTCTTCCTGTCTCTTCCCTGAACATATAGAGGGTATCATGCCGGGGATACGAAATATGTCCGTTACGGCCGTCTTCAATAGTGTCATTTTCTTCAGGCATTTCAAGCGGCGATATATGTTCTTCCCGAAAAGCTATTGCTTCCTCACCTTTCCTGTCATACAAATAATTGCCGCCTTTATCTTCAAGTGCAAAAACCTTGAATGTATCTGCACGCAGGTTATTGATCCTGAAATACCCATCAGCATCAGTCCGGGCAGCATAATTAGGCATTGATTTATAAGGAATTGAATCGTACAGTTCATCATACAGCATTACAACCACACCCTCAACAGGTTTACTATCGTATGCATCCAGAACTGTGCCCGCATAATAAAGTGAATCTATTTCATCGCCGGTAGAAAAAACAAATTCATTCTCCTCCAGCACATTCCCTTCATTCAGGTCAACTATACCCTGACCGAAATTGAGCATATATGTTGTATTGGGGAGAAGATCAATGTTGAGATTAATCCTGAGTGTTTTGCCCCTTATTGTAAAATCGGGCCTCTCTTTTTGTGGAGGAGAAATAATCAGCTGCCGGTCAATATTTCTAAGTTGAATATACTTGTCGAAAGTTAGCTCAATTACCGGAGAGGTAACCCTGGTAGCATAGTTTTCAGGTTTACTTTCGACAATAACAGGAGGTATGGTATCACGGGGCCCACCTGTGGGAGGCACTATGTTTGCGCACTGCTGAAAAACCATAAGTGAAAAAAGTGATGCTGCCATCACCAGAAGGGCAATATATGAAAAATACTTTCCTGCTTTCATTTTCACTCTTTTCTCATTTAAGTTTCAGCAAATCTATGTACCCCTTCAAAATTATTTGCAAACATACGAAGTTTCGGATCAAAAAAGTTGTCAGGTAATATTAACCTTCAAATAATGAAATTATTTGAATAAATTTGACAATCCATTTTTTTACTTTTGCTTTTTTAAAACTTTACAATATTTAGTATGGATATATTATCGATTATATGGAACGTTGATCCTGAGTTTTTCAGTATAGGGGCGCTAACTGTAAGATGGTACGGATTGTTATTTGCATCAGCTTTCTTTTTCGGTTATCTTATTTTAAGCCGTTATTTCAAGAACGATAATCTGAAGCTTGAATTACTTGACAAGTTAACACTTTATATGGCTCTGGCCGTAATAATTGGTGCCAGGCTTGGGCACTGCCTTTTTTACGAGCCGGCTTATTACCTCGCCAATCCGTTAGAAATACTGATGATCTGGAGAGGAGGATTGTCCGGGCATGGAGCTGCAGTTACTATCCTTATTGTACTTTATGTTTTCGCCAGGAAAATTAACAAACCTTACCTGTGGATTATTGACCGCATAGTAGTTATAATTGCCCTTGGTGGATTCTTTATAAGAATGGGTAATTTAATGAACTCAGAGATATATGGAATAGAAACATCCCTTCCCTGGGGCTTCATATTTGTAAACAGGGGGGAGATAATGCCAAAGCATCCCACCCAGATATACGAAGCTTTATCATATCTTGCAATATTTTTCCTCCTCAATTCGCTTTACTGGAAAAAGCATATCAGGGAAAAACAAGGATATATTTTCGGGGTTTTCCTTACACTTCTCTTTTCTGTAAGGTTCCTGATAGAATTTATAAAAGAGCCTCAGGTACCCTTTGAAGAGACTATGGCTTTGAATATGGGTCAGTTACTCAGTCTGCCATTGATTATTGCAGGTATAATAATTTTTATAAGAGCAATAAAACAGAAGAAAGCAACGTAAATTCAGAAAATTTTTTTTACTGCTTAAAAATTCAGCTTCTAAATATAATTTTGCATCATTTCACATTTAACCTAAAAAACAACAAACATTCTATATGGAAAAAAATAAGGAGCAGCCGGACCTGTCAGGGGTGAATAAGCCGGGCCAAACAAAAAAGGAAGATAGTAAAAAAAAGGTATCAATATTGTTAATTTCATTAATCAGCGCCCTGGTTGTTCTGATAGGAATACTTGGATGGCTTTTATATGAGAAGAAACAGGATGCCATCAGACTGGAAGAGGTTACTCATGAAAAATTTGAGCTTATTGACGAGCTTCAGGAGTTATCTCTTGAATATGAAAATCTAAGGACCGACAATGACAGCATGAATGCAGCGCTGGAGGAACAAAAACAGGAAATTGACGATCTGATTACCGAACTCAGGCAGACAAGGATACAGAGTGCTGCAACAATTGATAAATACAAAAAGGAGCTTGGTACGCTCAGGGATGTTCTGAAAAGTTATATCGTTCAGGTGGATTCCTTAAACCAGGCAAACATAAAACTGCGAGAGGAAAATGTACAGGCACGGCAACAAATTGCCAGAACTGAAAGTGAGCTGCAGCGGGAACGCCAGATCAAAGAAGAGCTTTCTGAAAAAGTGGAAATAGGTTCGGTACTTATTGCAGAAAATATTCAGGCTACACCAATAAATGCAAGAGGTCGCGAACGAAACCGGGTAAGATGGGTTGAGCAGGTTCAGGTTTGTTTTACCCTGAAAAGAAATGCGATAGCTCCTCCCGGTGAAAGAGAGGTTTTCCTCAGAATAATCAGACCTGACGGACTTGCCCTTGCCACATCGGTTGACAACAGATTTGAATTTGAAGGAGAACCATTAATATATACAGCATCACGTATTGTTAATTACGAAAACGCAGACCTGGATGCATGCATTTATTATACAGACGACGGGAGCCTTATTGAAGGGGATTACCAGGTCGAAATATATGCAGACGGGCATATCATAGGCACAGCTTCATTTAATTTAAGATAGAAAAAAAAGGAAAGCTGACAATCTTTTACAACTTCAAGTTCGTGAATAGCAGGTAAAACACAGTGTACATGACAAAAGACTGTATCAAATGAATAATTAAGCTCATGAGAATTAAATATTTGGAAATATTTTGAATTGGAGTCCAAATAAAAAAGAGGGTGTTTCAGACTTTTGAAGCACCCTCCTGTTTTTTCTAAACCAGGGTTTATTATTTATGGAGTTAGCCTTTGAAAATGAAATTTTTACCGGTCTCCGGTTCACTTTCAATTTTTGCTGAATACTCGATATTTTCCCAGTCTCTCATAAAAGTACGTGCAGCTCTTCTGGTAGCCATCCCGATAAAGAAAAACAGAATAAGCAATCCACCCAGAACAAACATAATAATTTTTGATACATCTGCTTTTGCATTGAGTGTTTTTGTCATTGCGAAAAAGAGCATGTAAAGAAAGTAGAGATTTACAGCAAGGATCAACAAGGATCCAATTACAGGATGTATAACGGAGAAAACACTTGCCAAAGCTGATAAAGGCATTATAACCAAAAGTGAAGATGATACATGAACTATTGGCTCAAAATCGGTTTTGCCGCTTGCAATTGCACATAATATGAGTATTATAACAGCACCGATAAACAAACCTATAACCGCCCCTATTACTGAAAATATTATCGCCAATATTCCTACTGCACCTCCAAACAGGGCGCCCAAACCACCGGCAGCGCCAATGCCCAGCAAGCTCCAAATAAAATATAATACACCGGCAACAGCACCATATAAAATTGCTTTAATTACAGGGATCCCCAGACCACCTTCTGTTGACATCGAACTAAAGTACTCTTCAGGTTTAAGAAGAGTTTTTTTTGAATCAGCAATAAATTCATTGAAATCGAAACTTTTGCTTTCCATATTTTCTGAATTTTAGGTTATTGAACAGTAAAATCCCGTTTTCCCTTATTCAAAGGAATTATTAAAAAAATAAATATAGTGAAAAAAGAAATTGAATTCAAGTGTGGGAAATGGTACCCGGGGCCGGGGTCGAACCGGCACGGCATTTCTGCCACTGGTGTTTGAGACCAGCGCGTCTACCAATTCCGCCACCCGGGCAACATGTGTGAGAACTTTTGATTTGCGAAGATAATATAACAGCATCTAATACACAAAAAATTAGCCGGCGG
>PUMT01000129.1 GCA_003551495.1 Bacteroidota bacterium | reverse complement strand
TTCAATGAAGCGGGCCTTTATTATCCAGTCCTGATCCGGGGGATAACGGTCAATCTCCGTTAACTGTTCCAGTCGCGGATGCAGAAAATCGCGCAGCCTTATTCCTGTACGTTCGCCCCTGCCGATAATGAAAAACTCCAGGGAATCAACTGTTAGTCGCGTAGCCCTCCCATCAGCATCGGTCATAGGAACAGAACTTTCAACCTGCTCCCCGCCTGACTTAACAGGGACACCCTGTGCAGGGGTAAATTCAACCTTTCCTTCGCTGTAATACATTTTGCCAATATTTTCAGGCCCCCTGGGAAACACATGATGATTGTCTGATGATGCACCTATTGTGTTTTCCCCCTCATGAAGCCAGAACAAACCGGCAAGATTTAGCCAGCCCCCTGGCGCCTTAAGTCTCTCAAGCCTTGATGAATCCCATTCGGCAATTGATTGGGCGTATTCTTCCTGACTTATTTCGTCTCCTGAGCAGGAAAAAAAGAATAACGGTACTACAAGAATAAGCACTATAACAGTATTGATTTTTTTTGCTGACATTTTGTATTATTTAAAGTTTGGTTTAATTGCAATATTATATACTTACGTTTTTTATCCGGAAATAATCGAAAAATACTTTTTGCAAAATTAGAGATTTTTTTATCTTTTTTTATTTTTTCCCGATAATGATTTAATTAAAAAAATGCAACAAACGAGTCAGATTTCAGCAACTTATCCCTGATTTTACCCAGATTGGAAAGGGTGATATTCCCTTCGTAAAAATAACTGCCGTTCCTGAAGCAGGTTTTGTTGTTACCGGGGGAACCCGGCAAATCCATTATCTCCCTGCTGCCTGTCCTCAAATATATATTCAGCAATACATCATCATTAATTAACCTGCAGCCATTCCTCATTTTTTTATACCTGTACCTGTAACCGGCGGTTCTGGCGTCAATATCCGACATTACCGCAGTTGCAGTAGGCATTTTGCCTGCACCTTTCCCGGAAAGCACCTGCATGCTGCATTGCTCGCCTTCAATAACTAATGCATTATATTCATTTTCCACATCGTACAAAGGGTTTTCTTTCTTAATAAACCTGGGCATCACAAATAAGGAAAAAGAGTTGCCTGATCTGACAATGTTGCCGGTAAGCCTTATCTTCATTTCTCCCGATCCTGCGTAATCAATATCTTCCCGGGAAATATTTTGAATACCGTAGCAAAAAACGCCGGCCGGGTCGACCCATTTACCAATCGAATGTACGGCCAGTATAACCAGCTTGTTCAAGGTATCTTCCCCACTTACATCCAGCCATGGATCGGCTTCTGCAAATCCCAGCAACCGGGCAAGGGAAAGTGCTTCATTATAATCCATCCCGTCTGCGCATATACGGCTTAGTATGAAATTGGCAGAACCGTTCAGTATTCCGTATAGCGAAATAAAGTTGTCATTCACATAATACTCCTCAAGATTGCGAATTATTGGAATGCTGCCGCAAGTACTACCTTCGTAAAGAAATGCATTTCCGTTTGCACCAAGATAGCTGATCAGTCCGGGCAGCTTTTCTGCAACCATTTTCTTGTTAGCACTGATAACACTTTTCCCTTTCCTGAGTGACTTTTCTGCAATATAGAGGGCGGCCCCGGGGTCATTTATCACTTCAACAACAAGATTTATCTCTTCATCATTGAGCAGTTCCTCAATATCGTAACACAATCTCTCCTGAGGCAGTTTGCGAACCTTTTCACGGTCTTTTACACACACTTTCTTTATGGTTACTTCAGGGTCGGAACGGCGGGAAACAAGTTCATACACTCCTTCTCCCACAATCCCGAATCCAACAAGTCCTATTGTTTGTTTCATAGTTTTAATTTGTTTTGCCGGCTACATTCTGACACGGGTTATTTGTCATGATCCAATACTGGCAATATCAACATTGCTTAATGCTTAATTGCTGCAAATCCCTTTTCCAGGTCTGAAATAATATCAGCAGTATTTTCCAGTCCGACTGAAAGCCTGATTAGTCCGGGATAAACACCCGATGCCGCCTGCTCTTTAACCGACAACTGCTGGTGTGTGGTAGATGCCGGGTGGATGATCAGAGTCCTCGCATCTCCAACATTTGCAAGGTGGCTCACAAGACTGAGGTTTTCAATGAACCGGTCTGCCGCCTCAGTGCCTCCTTTTAACAGGAACGTCAGAACCCCTCCGAAGCCGTTCTTCAGGTACTTGCAGGCAAGTGAATGGTAAGGACTTGATTCGAGTCCGGGATAATTCACTTTTTCAACAAGGGGATGTTTCTCAAGCCATTCTGCAATGGCAAGGGTGTTATCAGAATGGCGTTGCGCCCTGAGCGACAAGGTTTCCAGTCCCTGCAGCAAAAGGAAGGAGTTGAACGGACTTATAGCGGTACCGTAATCACGCAATCCCTCCACACGTGCGCGAACTATAAAGGCGATATTTCCTGTTGGACTGTCATTTCCAAAATGATCCCAGAACACCAGTCCATTATACCCTTCTGAAGGCTCCGAAAACTGCGGATATTTCCCGTTCCCCCAATTGAAGTTGCCTCCGTCAACTATTACACCGCCCACACTTGTTCCGTGACCTCCGATCCACTTGGTGGCCGATTCAACCACTATGTTGGCGCCATACTCAAGCGGCCTGCAGAAATATCCTCCTGCCCCGAATGTATTGTCAACAATCAAAGGGATGTCATACTTGCGGGTGATGCCGGCTATAGCTTCAAAATCGGGTATATTGAATCCCGGATTCCCTATAGTTTCAATATAGACAGCTTTTGTTCCAGCATCTATGGCTTTTTCAAACTCACGGGGATCGTTGTCTTCAACAAATTTCACCTTTATACCCAGCCTTTTAAACTGAACCTTAAACTGGTTGTAAGTGCCTCCGTACAAAAATGAAGAAGATACGAGGTTGTCACCTGCCTCAAGAATATTGGTAAGGGCCACAAACTGTGCAGCCTGCCCGGAAGATACCGCCAGTGCGGCAACACCTCCTTCAAGTGCTGCAATACGTTTTTCGAAGACATCGGTTGTGGGGTTCATTATCCTTGTATAGATATTCCCCTGTTGCTTCAGTCCGAAAAGACCCGCTGCGTGAGCTGCATCCCTGAAGATGTATGAGGTTGTCTGGTAAATGGGAACTGCCCGGGATCCGGTTACCGGATCGGGGTCATGACCTGCATGAAGCTGCAGGGTATCAAAAGAATAGTTTTTGTTTTCCATAATTATTCGTAAATATTTAAAGAGTATTTATTAAATGCCATCCGGCGCAGGAGTGGTAACCGGTAAAGAAAAACCGGTGTACAGCCTTCACCGCATTTTCGCAGTCACTCTCCTTTACAATAAAATAAACTGCAGATGTGGAAGCTCCGGCAGCAATTATCTCCACGTTAATGTTCTCTTCCGCCACGGCGTTGAAAATCTTTGCTGCCACTCCCCTTTCCCGGGTTATACCCTCGCCCACAAGTGCTACAAGAGCAATACCGGTAACCGTTTCCACTTCGCTTATAAGATCGGGGTAACCCTGCTTAACTGCCTTTTCAGCCTTTTCCATTTCGGGGTTCCGCAAAAGAAAACAGATTGCTGTCTGCGAGGTGAAAACCGACGATATATTCACCCCGGCCAGGTCCATCATTCCTGCGATATGTGCCAGAACACCCGGTTTGCTGCCGACACCGGCACCTTTGAATTTTATGACCGAGAAGTCCCTGCTGAAAGTAATGCTTTTCGGGCCGGAATATTTTTCGCCATTAAACGGGCCTATCAGGGATTTTGGTTCCTTTTCATGTGATCTGGCATTGAAAATACGTACCGGAATATTCTTTTTCTGAAGCGGCTCTACTGTTCGCGGATGAAGTATTTTAGCACCGAAGTATGAAAGCTCGGCAGCCTCGCTATATGAAAGCTTTTCAATTGTTTGGGATTTGTCTACCAGTCCGGGATCGGCCGTCTGAAACCCGTCAACATCTTTCCAGATATCAAGACTTCCGGCATTCAGAAGGTTTGCAAGCGATGCCGCAGAATAATCGGTTCCACCCCTTCCAAGAAGTGTTGTTTTCCCTTCGGGCGAGATCCCGTAAAACCCCGGAACAACGTAATATTTCGATTCACAGAAGTATTTTTCAGTACCGGCAAGTGAATCGTTAAGGTTAACTCCTGCATTTCCGAAATCACTCCCCGTTCTTAGTCCTATATCTTCCGGCAGTGCAAGGGTGGCTGCAATATTTCGTGCTTTGAGCGCTTCGTTAAAAACATAAGCGGATATCCTTTCCCCGTAACTCAAAATATTGTCGCGTATAGCCGGGGGAAGTTCACCAATGGCATGAACCCCGTTAAGCAGGCGTGAAAGTGTATCAAGCATATCCCTGAGTCCTTTCAATGCAGCCATTTCAATATTCCTGCTGTTTTGTTCAGGTTCATCACAGTTATGAAGGCTGTCCTGAAGTTCCCGCCCGTTATTACTCCTCTCCTGTTCATGAGGATTTGCTGACTGGCTGCTTTTGTCAGTAAAGTATGCAGCATCAAGCCACCTGTAACAAAGAGAAGAAAACCCTTCAATAAATTTGGCGGCAGGAATACCCTTATCAGATGCATTTACGGCAGCATCCTGAAGTTTATCAGTAATCCCGTAAAAAGCTGAAACCACAATAACACAAGGAGCTTCATAACCGGCAGTTATTTCTGCACATTTACTCAGATCCTGAGGCTCACGGAGATTTGAGCCTCCGAATTTCAAAACTCTAAAAGACATAATTAATGTATTTTTTAATTAAAAAAAAATTGGGATATTAAAGGATGACAAAATTATACCCCTCCCGGCAGCCCTGGCCGGTAGAACCTCAATATCCCGGTGATAAAGGGGTTAGTATACAAGCATGCTGCGCATGCCGCGCATAAACATAGAAAGGGGAATTAGCAGAATATTGCTCAGGTGAAAAGCGATTAAACTCTTCAATAACCTTCTTACAAAACAAATTTTAAAAAACTTCATGATTGAAACGGTTTTGAGTTTATAATTCCCTTGCGGGCCAGGTTTTAGCACCTTTCCCTGTTGAGAAGGTTGCTAGAGCATCATTGAGCCTGTTCTCTCAGCTCTTCGTTATAAATCAAACCCGTTGTAATGGACGGGTTGTCATTTTACACCAGCAAAAGTAGTACTTTTTTTTGCAAAACAAACTTTTTTTTTGAATTGATTAGTAATATTGTAAAAGTGAATATATGCCGGAACGCAGCAATTACGTTAATTAAATAATCATGTCAAAACAGATTCTGATCATAGCCGGTCTGGTCCTTGCAGCCTGCGGGGCAATTATTACTGTTGCCCCTGTTACAGGGGAAACCATGCATTCAACTTCAGACACCAGGAGTGTACAGATTTTCAAGGCTACCGGGAATGAGCCTTTCTGGGCAGTTGAAATTTTTTCTGACACTCTGGTAGAGTTCAGCAGCATTTGTCCCGAACAGTGGGATTTTGGCACACATATCACCCGGATTGAAAGTGAAAGCGGCCTTTCCCGAATAATATATTCCGCAGACAAGTCCGATCCTGCAATAAATCTTGAACTAACAAAAGATAAATGCACAGACACCATGTCGGGGGAAATTTCACCTTACATTGTTGTTGTTACACTGGACAGGGAACAAGACGATACACTGTTCACCTACAGAGGCTGCGGTGGATTTACCGGTGATTACCGCTTAAATGAGAGGTGGGTCCTTAAAAAGATTGACGGAGATACACTTGAAATTCCGGATTCAAGAGACGCCCCCTATATGGAAATAAACCTTCTGGAAGAGACAGTTTCCGGTTACGGCGGGTGCAACAGGTTTCACGGCAGTGCATCCCTTGAAAACGGAAAGGTAACGTTAAGCAAAATAATGTCCACAAAAATGTATTGCTTTGACACCCAGGAAATAGAGGACAGGTTCCTTGGGACGATAAGCGACAGGTCGTTTGAATTCTCTTTGGATAATTCCAGCCTTGTACTGAAAAACGGGTCAGCCCGGCTTACTTTCAGAAAAGCCGAATAAAGAATATATTTGCAGTAACTTATCCCTGCATAGCCATGGCATATTATACTGGCATAAAACCAATCCTGATCTTACAAAAATGCACTGCAAAAAGCTTTGCATTCAGTATTTATCCCGAAATATTCAACGGATGGAAACAAATTATCTGACTGACATAATGCTTCCCCTGTCTCTCGGCATTATAATGCTGGGGATGGGGCTTTCACTTGTTCCTTATGATTTTAAAAGGATTGCCCTTTATCCAAAAGCTGCAACCATAGGCATACTGAATCAGCTTATCATACTTCCCATTGTAGGCTTTCTGCTGCTGCTGCTTTTCGGACTCAATAGTCCGGAACTTGCAGTTGGAATAATGATACTTGCCGCATGTCCGGGAGGCCCGACATCAAACCTGATCAGCCATATTTCAAAGGGTGATACAGCCCTTTCTATCACGCTGACCGCTATTTCGAGTATTGTAGCAGTTATAACGATACCCCTGATAGTAAATCTTGCACTTATGTTTTTCATGCAGCAGGGCGAATATGTGCCCCTTCCGGTTTTCAGGACAATTATGAGCCTTACCCTTATAACACTTATACCCGTGGGAATAGGTATGGCGATCAGGTCAAAAGCCGTTGATTTTGCAGACAAAATGAACAAGCCTGTTAAAATTGTATCGGGACTGTTGTTGTTCCTGATAATTTTTGGTGTGCTTTTAGAAAACAGGCCTATAATAGTCAGTTCCTTCAGGGATGTGGGACCGGTAGCTTTGTCACTCAATGTAGTAATGCTCCTGATAGGTTACTTATCGGCAAGAGTTATCAGACTCAATATTGCCCAGAGAATAACTATCTCCGTTGAATCGGGCATTCAAAACGGAACTCTTGGAATAACCATAGCAAGTATACTGCTGAGTAACGACATAATGGCCATTTCACCCGCAATCTACAGTCTGATAATGTTCATGACCGCAGGATTTATAATAGCATGGGCTAACATTGGTTTAAAAACAATAAATATTCCCGGGAAATAATATACTGGAAGGAGTTTTTCAACCTCTGTCATCCTTACAGCTTACCAGCTTGTAATCAAGTGAATATTTCCCTGCTCCGCTCAGTAAGAATCCGGCAAAAACAACCAGTCCCTTCAATGGGTGCAGAACAGTATTAAGGGGATCCCCCACCGAAATATGCATAATGGTTGCTATCAGCATTGTAAATAACATAGCTGCTGCAACGGGCCTGGTAAAGAGTCCGATCAGAAGGAATATACCTCCGCCGAACTCGGCAATTGAAGCCATAAAGCCCCAGAAGGCAGGTGCAAAGTCAAGCCCGATATTCGCCATTGATCCCCCCAGCCATGTCCAGGTTTCCACTCCACCGGTAATCTTGGGCCAGCCGTGAAGTATGAACATTATTCCAAACCCTGCACGTATAACAAGAAGTGCGGTATGAATCAACTTTTCAGAAGTACAGGTGAGATTCTTGAACATAATTTGCTGATTTTGGTTTAACAAAGATTAATGCCTAACATTCAATCCCTTTTCTACCATAAACACCGTTCCTGAAATAATGTTTAATCTCTTTCATTTCGGTAACCAATCCTGCCACTTCAAAAAACTCGGGTGGAGCCTTCCGGCCGGTAAGTATAATTTCCATCTTCCCCGGCTTATCTATCAGCAGTTTTAAAACCTCCTTTTTGTCCAGCAATTTAAAATGAACCGCAATACATATCTCGTCAAGTATTACAATATCATAACGGTTTTCGCGAATCACAGCTGAAACATATTCAAAACCTTTCCGCGCAGCTTCAATATCCTCCAGGGTTGGTTCACCTTTTATGAAACATTTCAAGCCGTACTGCACCACCTCAATTTCAGAGATCTTTTTCAAAGTCTTTAGCTCGGAATAATGCATCCCCTTGGCAAACTGCGCTATAAACACCTTTTTTCCCGCTCCCGCAGCTCTCACTGCCAGGCCGATAGCAGCAGTTGTCTTTCCTTTCCCGTCCCCTGTGTATAAGTGAATATAACCTTCGTTTTTGCTCATGATCAACTCATTTTTTAAATATTTAATACTACCTGATTGTAAAAGTAAATCAATTTTTCAATTAATTGCCCGGGAAAGGATGAAGTTAAGAATATCATCAGAGACTCCGGTCTCCTTTATTAACTCAAACTATTATTGTTTAAATCCATATTCCTGTCCGTTTTCGAACAGCACCTGTTCATATTTGTGCAGTAAATTGAATTTTAAACCACTCATATGTTATATTGACCGAATTCTTTGCTCCTGATTTAAAGACATTTGAAAATTTTGGTATGAAATTGGAGAATAAAAGTTTAAAAAACCAATCCTGCAATGAACATTATTTATATTTTAAAGTCGGCTTTACTTTGTATAAGGTCGAACCTCCGTAATTCCATTATTAATATTACAGGTTTAAGTGCAGCGCTGACAGTTTTTTTGCTTATAGTAATGTTTGTTGATTTTCAGTATTCCTACAATCGTCATATACCCCACTATGAAGAAATTTTCAGGCTTGAAAGGGGTTTCCACGGAATTACCAATGCACTGCATGGCCCTGACTATTCAATGCAGATACCTGAAATAAAAAGCTCTTGCAGGATCACTTTCAACGGCGGATCGCTTTTTTACCGCCCCGATGAACATTCACCGGCAATCAGGACCAAAACTTCAGGTGTGGCAGCTGATAGTTCCGTTCTTGAGATGTTTGACATAGAGATTAAAGAACAGTATTCTGAATCGTTACTGCAGACACCCCGGTCAATCCTTATATCTGCCGGTCTTGCTGAAAAAATGTTTGGAGGCACTCCTCCCGTGGGCAAGACAGTGTCACTGGAAAATAAACACGACCTTGTAATTGAAGGGGTGTTCGAAACTCTGCCTCCCGAATCGACCATGAGTTTCGATGCAATCTTTTCTCTAGACTTGCTGCCTTTAACTTATGGCAATCCCGATTATCTGAGAAATTACGGAGTATGGCGTTACGAAACATTTTTCAGGCTTGATCCCGGCAACAGGGATGAGGTTGTCCGTAAGATAGAGGAAATTGTAAAAGAGAAATACGAAAGGTCGGGCGCCGAATTTGCTGATGAGAATATTGATGTCAACCTGATGCCCCTTGATTATATCTATTTTTCAGAAACCGCTGATGTACTGCATAAGCACGGTGACAAAACCAACAATTTAATATTCTCAATAATAGCGGGTTTTGTACTGGTAATTGCCGGGATCAACTTCATAAACCTTTCAACCGCACAGGCAGGGACAAGGTCAAAGGCAACGGGACTTAAGAAAATTCTTGGTGCCAGCCGCACCAGTCTTATAATACAAATATGCGCAGAAGGGATAATTATAGTATTTGTTTCAATAATCATCGCCCTGGCTCTGTCCGAACTGCTTCTGCCCTGGTATTCGGAATTTGTCAATATTGATCTCAATCTGCAGTTTACTCCCGGCAACTTAATACTTTTCCTGATAATCGCACCCCTTGTTCTAGGGTCGTTATCGGGTCTGTTCCCCGCTTTTTACCTCAGCAGGGTTTCTCCTGCAACGATCCTTAAAAAAGAGATGGTTACCGGTAAAGGCGGAATGCGGCTGCGGTCATTTCTCACAGTTTTTCAGTTCAGTATAAGCATATTTCTCATAGTGGGGACATTTGTTGTAAACAAGCAGCTCAGGTTTGCAAAAAATTATAACCCGGGTTATACAACTGAAAATATAATACAGGTCACCCTCAATAACCAGATCAATGACAGATTTGATGTTTTCAAGGAAAACAGCCTTGCCAACCCTTCAATAGAAGGAATAACCCGCATGAATCAGGCTATTTACAGGGCAGGCAGTGTCTGGAGTGTTTTTCATAATGATAAAAATTTCACCTGGCCTTTCATACAGGTTGATGAAGATTTTGTAAATGTTTTCGGACTTGAGATTGTAAAAGGTGAGGATTTTTCTGAAAGTATGCTCCAAAGGGGAGAACGGGTGTTTCTTGTAAATGAGCTGGTAATACCGGCTTTTGAAACAGACGACATACTGAACGAAAAAGTTAATAACCATGAAATAGTTGGTGTGGTGAATAATTTTCACACAGCCTCCCTTAAATCGGATATGCAGCCGGTAACAATAGCCCTGAGCCCCGGCGGGGCATCAGCTTTTGGTTTTATACGGCTGAACCCGGAAAACCACAGCGAAGCGATAGCATCACTGAGAAATACCTGGAATGAGCTGTCACCCGATTATCCGCTTGAGTATGAATATCTGACCGATAAAATTGAAAATGCCTATATTTCTGAAAAAAAATTCATGGAACTCTTTATATATTTTGCACTTATTTCCATAATACTTTCATGTCTGGGACTTTTTGCCCTTGCATCCTACACTACAGAAAACCGTGTAAAGGAGATCTGCATAAGGAAAGTCCACGGTGCAACCAGTCATGGCATAAGTCTGAATCTTTCATTCGACCTTACAAAAAAGGTAATCATATCAAATCTGATTGCCTGGCCGGTAGCCTGGTATTTCATGAACAGGTGGCTGGAGAATTTTGTTTACAGGACGGAGCCAGGGGCAGGTGAGTTTTTACTGGCTGCACTTACCGCACAGGTAATAGCACTTGCAACCGTTTCCTGGCATGTTTACAGTACAGCAAGGAAAAACCCTGCAAAAACACTTAGGTACGAGTAGAATCAAAAAAGTGAAAGTGAGGTTATTTTATGTTTATCAATTCATTAAAAACTGCATTACGGTTTTTATTCAAGAACAAATTGTTCACTGCATTAAATGTGATCGGGCTTTCAACGGGTATTTCAGCTTTTATACTGATAGTCCTTTTCCTTCAGGAACAAACAGGATACGACAGCCATATACCTGAGTCGGACAGGATATACCGGCTCGTGGGGATACAGGAACCTGCGGGACTCGAAAACCAGCATGTTGCCTACACAAGCGGGGGGTGGGCAGAGGTTGCAAAGTCCGACTTCCCGGAGGTGGAAGATGTTTTCCGGATTATGGGCAGGCCGGGAACTATTGTCAGGATCGGAGAGGAACTTTTCAGGGAATCTCTTATATACCGCTCTGAGGGGAATCTTATTGAATGGTTTAATTATGAAGTAGTTGACGGGTCAGATCCTTCAACAATGCTTTCCGAACCAAACCAGGCAATAATTACAAAGGAAACCGCACTAAAATTCTATGATTCTGTCAATGTTTCAGGAAACACATTTGAGCTGGATGAAAGGCTGTTCCGGGTAACAGGTGTAATAGACACGGAAAAAATAAAAACCCACCAGGAGATGGATATTATCTTATCCCTTGCCACCTATGAAAACGAAATGCCTTACTTTTCACATCTCGGCAACAACTCTCTCACAACCTATTTTGTGCTTGAAGAAGGTGCCGACCCCTCAGGCCTGGAAGAGAAGATAAACAACCATTACAATGACTGGGCTGAAGAGGGTGACTGGAGCTATGCTATGAGGACTACCTATTACCTTCAGCCCCTGAAGGATATTTATCTCTACTCCGGCCATCTTAAATTCCAGATGGCAAACAGAACGGGATCAATCAGCAATGTTTACATATTCTCCCTTGTTGCGCTGCTTATACTTGTAATTGCATGCATAAACTATATTAACCTCGCCACTGCACACTCTACTGCCAGAAGCAGGGAAGTGGGACTGAAAAAGGTGATGGGGGCAACTCCAGGAAGACTTTCTGTTCAGTTTATTTCGGAATCACTTTTGGTAACATTTTTTGCAGTAATACTTGCACTTGTCTTTACCGAACTTACCCTGCCCTATTTTAACAACCTGCTTGGAACGGACTTCAGGATTGATTTTGCCGGGAACATAATTTTTAATGTTGGACTGGCAGGGCTCCTTCTGATACCGGGTATATTATCAGGCCTCTATCCGGCAATGCTGTTGTCGCGATATCAGCCTTCCAATGCCCTGAAACCAGAGGTAGCACAAGGCGTTACCGGCTCGTTATTTATGCGTAAAATTCTTGTTATAGTACAGTTCGTCATATCTTCAGCCCTGATACTGTCAACCGGCGTCATCTTTCACCAGTTTAATTTCATGCATAGCAAAGATAAAGGGTATAACGGGGAAAATGTAGCTTATCTTCACCTGAACCAACAAACCGCACCGGAAAGGATCAGGGATTTCAAAACGGCGCTTATGAATATCCCCGGGATAGAAGGGACAGGGTCTGCCAGTAATTACAACGGAGTTGCCGGAAGGCAAAGCACAGCTATTGTAGCCGATTCAATCAATACATCCATAATGGTTAGATTCGGATACGTTGATCCGGATTTTTTTCCATTGATGGAGATAAAAATTGCAGAAGGCAGAAACTTCAGCTTTGAACATTCAGGTGATCCTTTCAGAAGCATCATTATAAACGAAGCAGCGGCCAGAGCACTTGGATGGGACAATCCCACAGGAAAGGAGTTTGTTAACAACGACTATACAGAAATGGGATTTGACCGGCATACTGTTGTTGGAGTGGTAAGCGACTACAACTATTTTTCCCTGCACTCACCCGTAGAGCCGGCTCTTTACATCTTTGATCCCGGACAGATACGCACCGTCAGTATAAGGTTCAGTGATAAGCCCGATGATTTCACTGTTTCAAAAATCAAGGAAGAGTTCGGAAGCTTTTTCCCCGATTCATATTTTGACCTCAGGTTTGTTGAAGAAACAACCGGAATGCAATACCGGAGCGAATCCAATCTGCTCAGCTTATTCAGGTGGTTTGCATTATTATGCATCATTATAAGCTGTCTGGGACTATTCGGACTTACACTTTTTGTGGTCGATCAGAAAAGAAAAGAGATCGGAATTCGCAAAGTGCTCGGCGGAAGTGTCTTCAGGATAAACATACTCCTGATGAAAAAATTTGCAGGGTGGATAACACTTTCAGCAATTGTTTCCTTCCCGGTAACCTATTTAATACTGCAAAGGTGGCTGGAGAACTATTCCTATACAATTACTATAGGTTGGTACCATTTTGCCGGCTCATTCCTGATTGTGGTCACAATAGCCTTTCTGGCAATATCACCGCTCACCACCAGGTCTGCTATGGAAAACCCTGTAAACACCCTCAGATACTGAAAAACAATTTTTAAACCCCCTGGTGGTTATAATCAGGCGGCTCCTGATACCTTTGAAGCAACCCGGCTATTATATTTTGCTTTTTGGTGTTCAGTTTCGTAAATTTCAAAAAATAATTTTGATTGTGAAGAGTGCATGAGCCTCCGGCAAAAGAGATGAAACAATTCACTGAAGAAATTATTAATTGAACATATGTTTAATAAAGCTAATTTGCCCGGTAAATAATGAAAATAGTTGATGTCAATGATGTTTCAATCGAGATCACAAAAGGTGATATTGCAAATCAGCCCGATATTGATGCAATTGTCAATGCTGCAAATGCATGGTTGCGCACTGGAGGTGGTGTTGCAGGAGCTATACACAGGGCTGCAGGTGTCGGACTGGAAGAGGAATGCCGTCCGCTTGCACCTATAAGGCCCGGCGAAGCTGTGATCACGGGTGCTCACAACCTGCCCAACCGGTTTGTTATACATTGCCTCGGACCGGTTTTCGGAACTGATAAACCGTCTGATAAGCTCCTGGAAGAGTGTTACAGGAACGCCCTCAGTATTTGCGAAGAAAAAGGGATTGTTTCAGTAGCTTTTCCTGCTATTTCAACCGGTGCTTTCGGTTATCCGCTTGAAGATGCGACGAGGACGGCACTTAAAACCGTAACGGAGAAAGCGGCCGGACTGGAAAAGGTCAGGATCATTCGTTTTGTGCTATTTTCTGAGAAAGATTATAAGGTTTTTGAAAAAGTGACCGACGAGATCACTTTGCAAAGCTGAGAGCCTGAACAGTTCCCACACCGGAGCCAAAATCAAAACCCTGTAAATAAAAAGAAAAAATATGCAAAGCAAATATTCACTAAACCTTGGAAAACCTTTCGGAATAAGAGTTTCTGTTCACTGGACTTTTTCACTTCTGATTGTTTGGATAGTTATAATGAGTGTTAATCAGGGACTTGGTCTTTCACAAATACTGATGCATATTCTCTTTGTGCTTACCCTGTTTGCCTGCGTAGTCCTGCACGAATTCGGCCACTCTCTTATGGCAATAAAACTGGGGGGCAAAGTACAAAGTATAACCCTCCTTCCTATAGGAGGAATAGCGAGCATTACTGAAATGCCCGAAAGGGCATGGGATGAATTTATGGTTTCGATTGCAGGGCCGCTGGTCAATGTAGTGATAGCTGCATTGCTGTGGCTGTACATCGATATTTTTCATGGCGTTGGTATTGATCAGATGGAATTCGGCAGGATCACCGCAACCAACTTCCCATTTATACTGATGACAGCCAATCTGTTTATTGTAGCCTTCAACCTTATACCGGCTTTCCCTCTTGACGGGGGGCGCCTGTTCAGGTCAATACTGTCACTGAACATGGACAAACTGAAGGCTACCAGGATTGCAAAAGACATAGGACAGGTCTTTGCAATACTTTTCATCCTTGCAGGACTTTTCTTCAACCCTTTCCTCATAATTATAGGCTTTTTTGTACTGCTGGGGGCAAAAGCCGAATATGAAATGATGAAATACAAGGATGTGCTAAAAAACTACAAGGTTGGGGATATTGTAAAAACAGAATATGAAACCCTTGACGAAAATGAAACCCTTGGTACGGCTGCCGATAAGCTTGCTCATATATACGACCGTGGATTTGTAGTAACTTCGGAGGGGAAGTATGCCGGACTCCTAACTAAGTCTGACCTGATAAAGGGACTCAGCACCCACGGGAAAGAGGGACTGATTAAAGATGTGATGAGCAAGAATATTGAAGCAATTGGCGCCGGTATTTCCCTGTTCGATGCCTACAGGGAAATTCATAAAAAAAGATATGACATCGTTCCTGTCGAGAAAAACGGCGAGTTTTCAGGCATTATTGATCTTGAAAGTATCAACGAGTTTTTTATAATCCGGAAAGCAATGGGGTGAGAAGACCTGACAACTTTTAAAAAGCAAAACCGGTCATTTTATTGAATGTATATATTATACCCAAAAAAGTACCGTAATTACTGCCATAACGATTATTACAAGCAGAGCCATCAGTCCGCATCCCCGGATGTTCGGATAATCATCATGTTTCATTTCACCGCTGCTCCTGCTCATACCTTGCAAAACTGTTTAAGGGCCTGGCCGGCTGAAGCCCTTTGAATTATCTGTTTTGTTGCCTGAAATAGTGCAAAAACCTCATCTCTATTTTACGTCATTCAATTCTGAAAGTTTCAGTTCCTGAACCTGCATCCTTTATAATTGCATGCGAAAAAAATGGATTTCTTTTGCAGACCTTCGACGGTTATAATATAATGTATATTTTTCATTATTTTTATGGGCAATATACACTTTTTTTGACACTAATAAAAAGAAGCGTTTTTTAAATCATGCTGATCAAAGAACTTCAAAAATGCACGGAATTTATAGCAGGCGACAAAACCATCCTTCGTGAAATACTGCATCCTGAAAAAGAAAACATTGAAACAGGATACAGCCTCGCCCATGCCAAAGTGAAACCGGGAGAATCCTCCCTGCCTCACCGGCTCAAAACTTCTGAAGTTTATTATATCCTGGAAGGTGAGGGGATAATGCATATCGACAATGAATCAGCCACTGTCAGAAAAAACCAGACCGTCTATATCCCACCGGGAGCTGTTCAGTATATAGAAAACAAAGGTAATAGCGAACTTTCTTTCCTTTGCATAGTTGATCCGGCCTGGAGGCAGAAAGATGAAGAAGTTTTATGAACAACATGTAAATTTACGGAATCTGCATATAACTAAATAATGAACCTAAATTATTGATTAACAAAATACCTGAACAAATGACCTTTTCAAAAAAAAGAATTAACCTTATTGCAGTCCTGTTGGCTGCAGTCTCATTTTTAGCACCAGCAAATCCGGCATATGCAGGTGAAATAAAAAATGAGATAACCCGCGGTGAATACATTAGCGGTTTTAGTGAAGCAGGGAGCGAAAACTTTAATGCTGAGGCCGCAGCAAAGGTGGATGAGATTTTTGTTCGCTGGGACACCTGCTGGACACCAGGTGTTGCCGTAGCCGTCATCAGTGGAGGGGAAATCATATACAGTAACGGATACGGTTACGCTAACATGGAATACGATATACCCGTTACTCCATCCACAATTTTTCACATCGCTTCAATATCTAAGCAGTTCACAACTTTTTCAATACTGCTTCTTGAGGAGGAAGGTAAACTTTCACTTGACGATGAGGTTGGCAAATATATTGAAGAGTTTCCCGATTTCGGAAAGAGTGTCACACTCAGGCAACTTGCACACAATATCAGCGGGGTGAGAGACCAGTGGAACCTGCTTGGAATGGCCGGATGGCGGCTGGACGATGTAATTACCACCGAACAGGTTCTGCGTCTTGTAAGCAATCAGAAAGAGCTCAACTTTGATCCGGGGGAGGAATATCTGTACAGCAATACCGGTTTTACACTGCTTGCCGAAGTGGTGGCAAGGGTTTCAGGCAAATCTTTTGCAGAGTTCACAAAAGAAAGGATCTTCGGGCCCCTTGGGATGACAAACACCCTTTTTTATGACGACCATGAAAAGATCGTCAGAAACAGGGCGTACTCCTACGGCCCCCGTAACGACGGCTACAGGAAAAGGGTGCTCAGCTATGCCACCGCCGGCGCCACCAGCCTTTTTACCACAGTTGAAGATATGAAACACTGGTCCAACAATTTTGACAACCCCACAGTGGGAACTCCTGAAATGATAGCAAAGATGAATACCCGGGCGGTACTGAACAACGGTGATACAATAAGCTATGCATTGGGGCAGACTGTGGGAACATACAAGGGATTGAAAAGAATCAGCCACGGAGGTGCGGATGCAGGATTCAGAACGTTTTTCGCAAGATTCCCGGAGCAGGATTTTTCGGTTGTTGTATTCAGTAACGATGCTTCATTCAGTTCAGCAGGTATGGCAATGAGGGTGGCCGACATATATCTGGAAGATTATCTTGTTGAGGATGAAGATGATGAAGAGGAACCCGACCCGGAAGAAAAACGAGTAAAGGTTGAGCCCGGCATCAGGGAGATGTACTGCGGGCAGTTCAAGCTGGAGCGCTATAACTATATAACCATTTCAATGGAAAATGACACACTCTTCTGGGAAACTACCGGATCAGGGAGAAAAAACGAACTTATACCCGTTTCGCAAAATGAATTTGTTATTGAAGGCACAAATACTGTTGTTAAATTCAGGGAAGACCGGCCAAATGAATTCAACACCCTCCTGTTAAAACAAAATGATGAGACAAGGGAAGCCCCCAGAGTCGATCCTTTTGACCCTGACGATGTTGACCTTTCTGAGTTTACCGGCGAGTTTTACAGCGAAGAGCTTAACACTACATACATGTTTGAAACAATGGAGGACGATGATGGCAATACACGTCTTGTTGCACGCCACATAAGAATCGGTGATTTCAATCTGACGCCTTTGACACCTGACTTTTTCAGGGGGGCACAATGGTCTTTCAACCGCATCGAATTTATTCGGGATGGAAACGGCAATATAACCGGATGTAAAGTTTCAAGCGGCAGGGTAAGAGATCTGCACTTCGAAAAAATCAGATAATATTAAATATTTAAAATTCCAATAATACTGATCTTATGATTAAAAAAATTCTTTCCATTATAGTTTTTACACTTTTGATAAGCCCGTCCCTGTGTTACAATTCAACACTTGCATCAGTGAGGCAGGGGAGTTATGAAGCAAAGCTTGCCGGACTGGAACAGTTTATTGAAAGGGGGATGGCCGACTGGGAAATTCCGGGGATGGCTGTTTCAATTGTAAAAGATGATGAAATTATTTTCGCAAGGGGTTTCGGTGTCAAAAAACTTGGAGGAAATGACCCGGTTGACGAACATACCCTTTTCGGAATTGCCTCGGTAACCAAGGCAATGGTAGGAACCGCAATAGGCATTCTGGTTGAAGAGGGAAAGCTGAACTGGGACGACAGGGTGAGAGACCACCTTGAATGGTTTGAGTTATCCGATACCTGGGTTTCAGACAATGTGACGATACGGGACCTGCTTTCGCACCAGGTGGGGATAGGGCGCATGACAGGCAACAGGCTTATTTTTATGCCCTACAGGGATCCGCGCACAATAATGGAGCATCTGAAACACCAGCCTTTTGAAGCAACGTTCCGTTCGCGCAGTGTCTACAGCAATGTGATGTATATGGTAGCCGGTATGGTAATTGAAGAAGTTTCCGGCAAAAGTTGGGATCTGTTTATTGAAGAAAGATTGATGAAACCTGTAGGGATGACTCGATCAAATGCTTCTTTCACTAAGCTGGAGAAGAGCGAAAATGTTGCCTGGCCACACCAGGAAATTGATGGCAAGGTGCAAACTATTCCTCGCAGAAGCTTTGACAATGTCGGTCCGGCTGGTGCAGTCAACGCTTCGGCCTACGAAGCGGCAGGCTGGATGAAACTGAATCTCGGAACTGCGGGTGAGTACAAAGGTGCCCGGATAATTGACGAAAGAATAATGCGACAGGTGGCTCAACCTCAACAGAACCATTCTTTAAGGGATCCCTACAGGGATCAGCTAACCTCATATGGTCTCGGCTGGGGACTGAACCATTATGAAGGGTACCGGACAGTGCAGCATTCCGGGGCAATTGACGGTATGAACACAACCCTGGTACTTATTCCGGAGCTGGAACTGGGAATATTCATTACAGCAAACCTTTTTAACAATTTCCGCTCTGCTTTTGTAAACCATGTTATGGATATCTTCATGGGAATTGAAAGGGAATTTGACTGGCATGATCATTACTATGAGCGCCACCTTCACAGCAAAAAAGCCGCCCTGGAAAGACGTCAGGAGGTGCACGACTCAAGAGTGAAAGGCACTGACCATTCCCTGCCCCTGGATGAATACACCGGGAGTTATTTTGACAAGGTTTATGACGACGTAGAAGTTAAAATGGGCAGTAACGGCAAGCTGGAGCTGCATTTCTGGGGCGACGGGAAATCGATAGCAGACCTGGAGCACTGGCACTATGACACTTTCCGGGCTTCATGGAGAAATCCTGCAATGAGGGAAAAATTCGTCATATTCGATCTCGATCAGAACGGAAATGTTCACAGGCTCAACGTTAACTTTACATTAAGACCTTCGGTCCTTCAGGCAGGCATCTATCCTGCAAATTTTTACAGGATCGTTTCATATGAAAAAACAGACCGTTAGCAGAAATTGCGGAGAACTGAATGGAAAAAGGATAATTATTTTACGGTGAAATCAAGCAGCACCTCGCCATTAACCGAGGCAGCAAGGCGGTCGCCAACCTGAACACTGCCGGCTCCTGCAGGTGTGCCGGTAAATATCAGGTCGCCTATCTTAAGTGTGAAGAAACGGGACACATAGCTAATGATCTCATCTATACTGAAGATCATATCCAGTGTGCTCCCTTTCTGTACAGTTTTCCCGTTCACATCCAGTTGAAACCGTATGTTGCTGGTATCGTCTATTTCATCTTTTTTCAGGAACCTGCCGACCGGTGCGGAATGATCAAAACCTTTGGCAATCTCCCAGGGTAATCCCCCGCTCCTGCATTCCCTCTGCAAATCCCTGGCAGTGAAATCAATCCCCACCCCCACCTCGGAATAATACCTGGATGCAAACCTTTTTTCTATGTGCTTGCCCACGCGGTTAACCTTTACAACAAGTTCCGCCTCATATTGAATATCGTTTGAGAATTCCGGATAGTAAAAGGGGTTGTTTTTCCTGAGCAAAGCTGTATCAGGTTTTATGAAAACCACGGGAGAAGAAGGAGTGGTGCTGTCTGATTCTCCAATGTGGTCAAGATAGTTCAGGCCTATACAAATTATTTTCATTGTAAACCGGAGTTTACCTGCTGAGCTTCCTCAGCTTGATTGAAGTCAATACATTTTTGGTGTACCTGGGAAAATCTGCATTCATTATCCAGCTGAAATAGCCGGGATCCCTTTCAAAAACCTCTTCTACCGGCACCCCTTTATATTTGCCGAAATTGAACACTTCAACACCATTATCATCATATATGATCCGGCCTGCAAAATCGGCATTGCGATTATGCGAGGAAAACTTTGAAAGTTCGTCAATATCATTCTGCAGCTCATCATATCTGTCGATTTGTGCCTGTAGTATTTCAAATGTGGCATATGTGTCTGCTTCCGCACTGTGGGCATTCTCAAGTTCCTTGTTGCAATAAAACCTGTAGGCTGCAGCCAGGTTTCTCTGCTCCATCTTCTGAAAAATGACCATCACATCCACAAACTTCCTCTTCTTCAAATCAAATTCGACATTGGCGCGCAAAAACTCTTCAGCAAGAAGTGGGACATCAAATTTGTTCGAATTGTAGCCTGCAAAATCGCATCCTTCGAACTCCCCTGCAAGTGTCTGGGCAAGCTCCCTGAAAGTGGGGGCATCTTCCACATCCCTGTCCGATATACCATGAATCTGCGTCACTTCGGGCGGGATAGGCGTTTCAGGATTCACAAGAAATGTTTTCCCTTCTTTTCTGCCGTCGGGATATACCTTCAGATAGGAGATCTCAACAACACGGTCATTAACAACATCCATCCCTGTAGTTTCAAGATCAAAAAAAACAATGGGATTTTTAAGATTTAACTTCACAATTTGAGGTTTTATTTAATACAAATACATTCCTGCATTTATGCTGCAGGAATCGTCCATGACGATATTTTCAATATCTTCACAAAATTCAATGAAAATATTGTCATGGTAAGATACATAAGGCCAATAACTTAATATATATATTTTCTTATGAATGATATCAGGAAATATTTAGCTATACATTTACCATCATTGGCATTATCAGCATAAGGACATCCTCATCTTCGGTATCTTTTTCGACAGGTAAGAGAATTGCTGCCCGGGAGGGGTCAGATAATTCCATAATTATCTCCGGAGAAGAGAGGTTGTTCAATATTTCAATAAGAAATGTCGATTTGAAGCCTATTTCCATCGGTTCGCCCTCGTACTGGCAGCTGATCTTTTCATAGCCGGAAATGGAAAAATCGAGATCCTGTGCTGAAACAGTGAGATTATTTGGCGCCAGCTCGAGTTTTACCAGGTTGCTGGATTGACTGGAATAGACAGACACAGTGCGAAGCTTATTCAGGAGTGCAAGTCTGTCAACAATCAGCTTGCGCGGATTATCGGTTGGAATAACAGAATTGTAACTGGGGTACTTCCCTTCAACAAGCCTGCAGATAAGCTTGTATTCGGATAAAGTGAAAAAAGCGTTTTTATCATCAAATTCTACAATTACATCATTCTTTTCCCTGGGTAATATATTTTTCAGCAAGGTAGCCGGTTTTTTGGGGAAAATGAATGAAGATTCCCCTTCTGTTGTGACATCCGAGCGTTTATAACGTACAAGCTTGTGGGCATCTGAAGCAACAAATGTCATGTTTTCCTCTGAAAACTCAAGGAATATCCCGTTCATAACAGGCCTGAGCTCATCGTCGGCTGTGGCGAAGATGGTTTTAGTAATACCCTGGTAAAGTGTTTCCGGATCGATCTTTACAGAGATTTTTCCGTCATCCTTCAAAACCGGATACTGCGGGAAATCCTCGCCATTATAGCCGACAATTGTAAATTTACCGCTCCCGGTCGTTATAATAACTGAATAATTTTCTGTGGAAATATCAAAGGTAAGAGGCTGATCGGCTATTTCTTTCAGGGTGTCCGTCAGGAGGCGGGCAGGTACAGCAACAGAACCCTTACCCTCTGAATTCTCAATGGGCATCCTGGTGGTCATGGTTGATTCAAGGTCGGAAGCTGTTATAACAAGCTCCCTGTTTTCAAGGCTGAACAAAAAATTGTCCAGTATCGGCAGGGTGTTTTTGCTGCTAATAACCCTGCTTACAGCCTGCAGGTGGCTGAGCATATCTGCGCTGGATACTACGAATTTCATAATAAATTTTTTTAATAATTAATTGGCCTTATGTATCTTACCATGACGATGCGTACAAATGAGTTTAATTAAACCAATATTCAAAAAACTATCATAATGTAAATTAAGTATATTTCTTTTGTCTACGGAAGGCTGATGGGGCTCCATACGAATAGTTTTGTCAATAATACAAAAAAAAATCGACCCCTCCAACTTAAGGTGTTAACCATATTGTTCCGCATTTGTAAAAAATAATCGTGGCTTGATTATAATTGCTTTACAACGGCGTGTATTCGTAGTCCTGTTAATTAAAAATCTCAACTGCCGGGGGAAAAATAGTCTGCTGTTCTAAGGATCAGATCCATATCGGTATATCTAACAATGATCATGTCTTTGTCATTATTGATCAGGCCGTGCAGAATGAACGGATTGGTTTCCCTCATTTCCTGTGGCTTTTCGGCAGACAGTGTTACATGAAAGAGTTTCACATCCTTTTCATATTCATTTTCCCCTTTTACTGATACCCTGTAAGCGGGCTCAGCACTTCGCAGCGAGTCAGCTTTCATTTTCTCCTTCTCATTAGCATATCTCTGAAAAGGAACATAATAAAAATTTGACAGGTAAGCCACTACAAGTGAATCGTTTAAAGGCTCCACCTTTTCGCCTGTAAAAAGCCTGGTCAACTCGAATTCCTTCTTTCCCTCAACCCTGAGGAGAAAGGAGCGGCCGGCTTCTGGTGCATGATCAACCCTGACAGAAATAATTTGAGAGGGTATTGCGCGGAACAGAACGTTTGGTCGCCAGTAACCCTCATCAATAACAAACAGTTCGGTTATTCTGCCACTGAAGCCATAAATGTCAACTGCAAAAGGCTCTTCGCTGTTTTCCATCATCATAAATGTTTCATTCCGGGGGGCATGCTCATATACATAGTAGCTTTTTGAACGCCTCCCTTTATGCAGGGTGACTTTGAGCGAAGATTCGCCAATACCCCTGAGAAGCTCCTCCCTTAAGGAGCGGGGGGAGGGACTTTTAACCCTGATCCTCCTGAGAGTCTCGAAAAACTGCTCAACCGCATCTTTTCTGGTTTCAAACATCCCGTTCACAATCCACTTGCCATCCGCTTTTTTTTCAAGCTCAAGACGTTTTTCACCCTCTTCCAGAACGATCCTGTCAAGCCTGTCGGTTTCCTGCACAGCAAAGTCAGTCAACCGCCTGTCGAGTGTTCTCCCGTGATCTCTTGTAAGAAACCATATAAGAGCAATCACAAGCACAAGAAATGCAACCAGATAGTAGTATTCTCGCTTCATGCCTTAAGGCATTATTAATTATTCAGTTATTCAGAAAACCTGTACCTCCGCCAGATATTGAAGATAAGTCCGAAAAGGACCACAAAGATAACCGGCAGAAATACATTTACAAGCTGCCACTGAAGCTTTTCTTCCCTGACCCTTGGCCTGTCAAGCAACCTTAGGCGCAGCTCCCTTGTTCTCAAATCCATTAGTCCCACATCATCAACAAGATAAGAAACAGAATTCATTACAAAATCCTTATTCCCGAAGGTTTGCCCCGAATACCTGTCGTACCCCAGCGGTAGCGGCTCCGGCCTGCCCTCTTCAATCCTTACATCATTTCGTATTATATCGCCGTCAGATACAACTATCATCCTGGCAGGCTCCCCTTCCTCAATGAAATCGGGGTCATCACGTCCAATTATATCGCTTACCATCCTGTTGGCAAAAACCGACCTGAAATTGCCCTCAAGCAAAACAGCAACTATCTGTCCCGGCATATTGAACTGCGAGGCGTCAGGAGGTCTTCTAGCCATGTCAAGGCTGACCATAATAGGTGCATTCACCACCCTCGAATTATCTGAAGTTCGCAGAAGTACACTCTTTTCGACGCCAGGATTGCCTCCAACAGTATCGATGCTGCTGACAAACTCTCCCTTTACAGGATTTATTCCTCTTGTAACAGGGTGTAAAGGGTCAGGCTGCAGCAAAGGTGAAAAGAACCATGGTGCCGGATCGAAACGGGGTTGTTCATCTGAAAGGGCTACATTAACAGGTATCATGACACAATTCAGGTCCATCACCAGATCGGGGTTGATCCTTACACCGTAACGGAAAAGCAGATCGTCCAGATTCAGTTCCTTTATCAGGGCAATAGCTTCACTTGCATATGTCAGGCTGTCAAGGTCAATTGCAACCGGATCGACAAACCACATCACATTTCCGCCGTTCATAATGTACTGGTCTATCATATACTTCTCAGGCTCGCTGAACTGCTCCTGTGGTTTTGCAACTATAAGTGCTTCATAATCGTCAAGTATCGCGGGATCGGACGGATCAATCCTCCCCCTGTAAATATCATAATATAATGATAATTCATTCATTATATCACCTGTGAGCATTTCGTCCAGTTCTCCATGTCCTTCTATAAAGGCAATCTTTTTGGTATCGGGTGAAACCATTGAATAAATTGTACTTATAAGCTCATATTCAAGTGCCTGTATTGAATTGTGCAGATTTTCATCGGCCGACCTGGCAGGATTGTTTTTTAACAGATTTACGGGCATTTCCATACCACCGTAAGTAATAATTGCTCCCGGGAAAATAATTTTCTGCGACCTCCCACCCTCACGGTCAGTTATATCGACATTAGTAGGCCGCAAACCTTTATCGTACAGGTGCATAAAAAATTCATCCCGTGCTTTTGAATCAGGCTGGTCGGTTGGATTGATAAAATCATACTGAATGTTTTGGCCGCCATGTACCCTGAATTCATCAAGCATCTCCAGTATAGCCCTTCTGAAACGCCTGAACCCGGAAGGCAGTTCCCCGTCAAGATACACCCTTACATAAACCACATCATCCAGTTCTGTTAACAGATCCTTTGAAGGCTCCGAAAGTGTATACCTTCTTTCCGATGTCAGGTCAATCCTCTTAAAAACAAAATTTGAAAGAATACAGATTATTACAATAGCTGTCAGCCAGAATCCCAGCTGCATAATACTTTGTATTTTCGAGTTACTCTTTGTCATTTGAACAATATTATATCCATTTTTCACCAGCGGCGGCTTTGCAGGACTGTCCTTGTAAATAAAAGGAATACAGTTATAAGCGATAGAAAATAAACCACATCACGTGTATCTATAACACCACGGCTCATTGACCTGTAATGTTCATTTATTCCAAGATAAACAACAAATTCTTCAATATTGGCAAACAACGGCAATGCAGCAACAGAATCAAACCCAATATAAAAGAAGAAAGAAATTATTACGGCTGTAATAAAAGCCACAATCTGGTTGGCTGTTATTGAAGATGCAAATATCCCTATGGCAACATAGGCACTTGCAAGAAAAAACAGTCCGGCAAAGGAACCCCATGTACCTCCGTAATCCAGGTTGCCGGGTGGGTTGCCAAGGTGATGTACTGTGAAAACATATATAAGTGCCGGTAAAAGAGAAAACAATACAAGTATGACCCCTGAAAGGAACTTTGCAAGGATAATCTGCATGTCACTGACCGGCCAGGTAAGCAGAAGCTCCAGGGTGCCGGATTTCTTCTCTTCGGCAAACATCTTCATTGTTACTGCCGGCACCAGGAAAAGAAAAACCCACGGTGCAATCATGAATAATGTATCAAGTGTTGCATATCCGCTGTCAAGTATGTTGAGCTCTCCCGGGAATACCCACATGAAAAGGCTGTTTGCAGCGAGGAATACGATAATTACCACATACCCGGTAATGGAACTTAGAAAGCTGTTTATTTCCTTTCGAACAAGCGGTATCATTCTATCCTGGTTAAATTAAACTCAAAAATAAAGAATTTCCGGTGATTTGCACAGAACTAAAAGATGCATTTTTCATGATTTTTTTATCCCGAAAATAAAATGTTTGCAGAATATTGTGGTTCCGTACCTTTTTTGCATAATCAGGCTAATGCGGCAAATCTGATATTTTGTCTAAAGAAACCCCTTTATAATAAAACCCGATTATATCAGTGTATATGTAACCTCTTCTTGCCATTTCCATAGCACCTTCCTGGCAAAAACCGACTCCATGCCCGTGCCCTCTCCCATTCAGAAGGATCGTCTCTTCACTGCTCCCCGGGAGGATACTGAAAAATGACGACCGCAGGTTCCAGTCGCTTCTGATTTTTGTATATGCAACCCTGGTATTCCCGATACTGTAGTGCCCGTTCCTTTGGTAGTCCCATACAAAAAGATCACTCACCTCACCTGGGGTGTTATTGGTCCGCATTCCTTCTCCCTTCAGGTACACTTT
>PUMT01000009.1 GCA_003551495.1 Bacteroidota bacterium | reverse complement strand
TACTCTTCCCATGAATCCCCTATCTCATCAGTAAAGGCAATTTTGGCACTCTTGTCGCTGGGGTTAACCTTTCTGCGACGTTTGTAAACAGGCAGGAATACCGGCTCTATACCCGATGTTGTCTGGGTCATAAGGCTCGTAGTTCCTGTCGGGGCAATAGTAAGAAGTGCTATATTGCGCCTCCCGTAGCGTATCATATCCTTGTAGAGCTGCTCATCCTCATTTTTAAGCCTCAGGATGAAGGGGTTTTTGCTTTCACGTTCAGAATCGTAAATGGGGAAAGCACCCCGCTCCTTGGCCATATCCACTGATGACCGGTAAGCTTCGAGAGCTACTATCTTATGGATCTCGGCAGAGAAATCTATAGCATTTTCGGTTCCATATATCAGGTTGAGTGCCGCAAGCATATCACCTTCCCCTGTTATACCCACGCCTGTCCGGCGGGCTTTTTCGGTTTTGCTCTTTATTTTTTCCCAGAGACGCTGCTCAACGCGTTTTATCTCTTCATCTTCGGGGTCGGTGATGACCTTGTTGAGTATGGCATCGATCTTTTCCAGTTCAAGGTCAATAATATCATCCATTATCCTTTGGGCATAACCTACATGCTCCCTGAACAGATCAAAGTTAAACCTTGCTTTTTTGGTAAACGGGTCCTCAACATAGCTGTAGAGATTTACAGCAAGCAGGCGGCAACTGTCGTATGGGCAAAGAGGTATCTCGCCGCAGGGGTTTGTGGAAACGGTTCTGTATCCGAGGTCCTCATAGCAATCAGGCACCGACTCCCTGACTATGGTATCCCAGAAAAGAATTCCCGGCTCTGCCGATTTCCATGCATTGTGAACGATTTTTTTCCACAATCTGCGTGCATCAACCTCCTTTTTAACCCTGGGATTATCCGAATCAACCGGGAACTGCTGTATATACGGCTTGTTATCACGTACTGCCTGCATAAACTCGTCGTCGATCTTCACAGAAACATTAGCCCCGGTAATCTTGCCCGACTCCATTTTTGCATCGATAAAATGTTCCGCATCGGGATGCTTTATTGAAATAGTAAGCATCAGAGCCCCCCTGCGGCCATCCTGTGCAACTTCGCGTGTTGAGTTGGAATAACGCTCCATAAAGGGCACCACCCCCGTTGATGTAAGTGCGCTGTTCAGGACTTTGCTGCCTCCCGGCCTTATATGAGTCAGGTCATGTCCCACTCCGCCACGTCTTTTCATGAGCTGAACCTGTTCCTCATCTATCTTCATTATGCCACCGTAGGAATCGGCAGGCTTGTCGCTTCCAATAACAAAGCAGTTCGAAAGGGACGCTATCTGGAAATCATTCCCGATACCTGTCATAGGCCCTCCCTGTGGTACTATATACTTAAAATCCTTAAGCAGCAGGTAAATATCTTCTTCATCAAGAGGATTGGGATACCTCTTTTCAATTCTGGCTATTTCGGATGCCAGGCGGCGATGCATATCATCAGGTGTCAGTTCATAAATATTACCTGACGAATCCTTGAGTGAGTATTTTGAAACCCATACTTTTGCAGCCAGTTCATCTCCATTGAAATATTCAAGGGATTTTCTGAAAGCCTCTTCCTCGGTGTACCTTAGTGGTTCTACCTTCGGCCTTTTTATTTCCTTTATGTTCTGACTCTTTTTTTGAATTGCCATCTCGCCTGTATGCATTACCTGAGAGTTTTAAACGTGGATTAAATACTAAAATTATTGAAAAAGTATTATCCGGTGTATTCAGTTATCAAAATTATATAATGAATTAAATTAACTCATTATTTAACCCTATGTTTTATCAACGCGTTATTAACCACCGGGCACTTGCCGGAAAATCAGGGGAATCCTCAGTATTTACGATAGTAAGATCTCCGTGAAGTTATTAACCACCGTGTACTTGCCCGACAATCAGGGGAGTTCTGGCAATATTCCGTGAATGATCCTGTGAGTTGCTCCCTCGCCTGACTTTACAAAATCGTGGGCAATGGCAGAGGTTTTTTCAAGATATTTCTGATCACTGAAAAACCGGTCAAGTAAATTTGTAAGACCGGATTCACCGTTAACCGGAAATGCACCGCCCAGTCTGACAAGTTCAACTGCTTCAGCGAATTTCTTGTATCCGGGTCCGAAAATAACCGGCATCCCGTAAACGGCGGCTTCCAGGATATTATGGATTCCATTGCCAAAACCTCCTCCTATATAGGCAACGGAGCCGTACCTGTAAAGTGACGAAAGCAAACCTATATTGTCTATTACAAGAACCTGGAATCTTGCAGAACCTGAACCGGATAGCGCTGAATATTTTACTGCTGGCTTTTTAATTACGGCCATCAGTCGGTTTATATTTTCACTATCGATTTCATGCGGCG
Organism: Bacteroidota bacterium; assembly: GCA_003551495.1. Lineage (GTDB taxonomy): Bacteria > Bacteroidota > Bacteroidia > Bacteroidales > PUMT01 > PUMT01. The sequence goes on along the minus strand of PUMT01000009.1, from coordinate 24,096 downwards.
CAATAATAAATGCTTTATCTTCGCCTGCATTATTTATGTAATCCGCAATAATCTCTTCATCGGCCTTCCAGGTACTGCCGGCCACAAGCACCTTCCTGCTGTGAGAAAACTCTTCAGCAAGCGGGATTTGTTTACTTTCAGAAGCAATGGTGCAAACCCTGTCAAACCGGGTATCTCCCGCTACAGTTACATTTTCAATACCTGCCTCTTTCAGCAGTTTTTCTGAAGCATCGTTCTGAACGTAGATGTGGGCAAACATTGAAAGCATATCCCGGAACCATTTGCCCCGTTTCTTAAAAAACACCTGTGCCGGTCTGAATACAGCCGAGACAAGATAGAGGGGGATCCCTCTTTTATAAAGTTCTTGAATATAGAAATACCAGAATTCGTATTTTATAAACACAGCCATAACAGGATTGAAATGTGAGATGAATCTTGCAGCAGCCATCCTGCTGTCAAGGGGAAGGTAATGAACATAATCTGCAAGGCTGTAATTTTTCCGGATCTCGTATCCGGAAGGTGAGAAAAAAGTAAGCAGGATCTTAAAATTTTTATTCCTTTTTCGTATTTCCTCAATAAGGGGTCTTCCCTGTTCAAATTCACCCAGCGAAGAGCAGTGGAACCAAATTACGCGGCTGTTGTCAACCTTCTGATTCTCTATTTTTTTCAGCAGTCCTTTCCGCCCCTTTATCCACAAACGGGCTTTCCTTTTAAACGGAGATGCGGCCAGTATTGCCAGGCGGTAAAAAAAAATAAAAAAAGTGTACAGGTAAACCATTGTTATCTGTTTTACATAACCCGGCAAAGTTAAGATAATATTCTCAGAAGGCAGCCATGAGAAGGTCTATGTCCCTTGAAGGCAGGTCGAACATCTTGCCGATGGATGAATTTGTCAGAAGACCGTTATAGATATAAACACTTTGCCGCAATCCCATATTTTCAATAATAAGCTGCTTTATCCCTCCCGATTCGCCAATCGCCAGCAATAATGGAGCAAAAATATTGCTCAGTGCAATGGAAGCAGTCCTTGCCACCCTTGAAGGAATATTAGGAACGCAATAATGAACAACTCCGTGCTTGCTGAAAACAGGCGATTTATGGGTGCGCCTTTCGGAAGTTTCAATACACCCTCCCTGGTCAATTGCCAGATCAACAATAACAGATCCGTTTTTCATCTCCCTGATCATATCCTCGGTTACGTAGTAAACCGATCTTTTGTTGTTAATATCTATTGCGCCTATAACAACATCGGCAGACTTCAATGATTTCATCAATACCTTGGGGTGAAAAACAGATGTGTAGAGTCTTTGGCCAATTCTTTCCTGCAGTCTTCTCAGTCTGTCAACAGAATGATCAAACACCTTTACAAAAGCCCCGAGTCCCAAAGCAGCCCTTGCAGCAAATTCTGCTGCAGTACCTGCCCCCAGTATAACCACCTCGGTGGGGGTGATACCTGTTATTCCCCCAAGCATTATTCCCTTTCCATCATTTTGATTCGAAAGATATTCGGCGGCTATCAGTATTGAAGCGCTTCCGGCAATTTCGCTCATTGAGCGGACTACCGGACAGGAATTATCGTTATTGCGTAAAAGTTCAAAAGATATACAGGTGGAGCGGGCTTTCATAAGAGATCTGAAGAATTCGGCTTTTTGCTGCCTGACAACCATGGAAGAGATAAGCAACTGACTCTCTTTCATTCCGGTAATTTCCCTGTCATTGGGCGGGGCTACTTTCAGAACTATATCAGAACGTTTGAAAACCTCGCTGTGACCGCTTACAATAAGTCCGCCGCACTCACTGTAATCTGTGTCTGAATAATTGGCTCCCTTTCCTGCCTTATTTTCAACCAGCACATCGTGGCCGTTGTCTACAAGAAGTTCAACCGCCTCAGGAGTTAGTGCCACCCTGCTTTCATCCCCATTTATTTCCTTTGGAAGGCCGATAACAAATTTTTTTCTTTTGCGGCTTACTTCAAGCATCTCTTCCCTGGGAAGCAGGCTGCCTTTTCCAAGTGACCATGAATGTGGTATTTGCTGATGAGTCATTTCACCTTTAAATAAAGTTAATAAAAACCCGCAAAGGCATTTCAGCAATTTAATGAAAAAAATCGGTCAGCAGATGTCATGCTGTAAAAAAAACTAAACTTTTACAATCTCCAGTTCTCTTGATTTGTCATGCATAACCCTGAGATATGCCTTAACAGTATCAGGCGGCAGCAGTGATTCGATCTTCTCCGGCCATTCAATAAAGCATTTCTGACCTGAGTAAAAATAATCCTCATAACCAAAGTCGTAAACCTCATCATCATTTTTTATGCGGAAAAAGTCGAAGTGATAAATTTTTGCTTCGCCGTTTTTAACGGTGTATTCATTAACAAGGGCGAAACTGGGACTTGTAACATAATCCCTGGTGCCCATTTTCCTGCATACTTCCCTGATGAACGTGGTCTTTCCTGAACCCATCTCCCCGTAAAATGCAAATATTTTGTACGGGCTGTTATTTTTAATGAACTTTTCTGCCGCCTCACCAATATTTTCAAGATCAAACCTTATCTTAACCATCATATTCCTCCCCAAAGAACCTCATATAATTGCCAGTATTTTTTTCATCTTTGAATATTCTGAAATTGGCGGGGGATATAATAAACATTATTAGATTTTCAGCTTCCTCCTTAACTTCAATGAATACTTTTTCATCAGATTCAAACAGCTTCAGGTACTCCATTGCCGTTTCCCGGTCTTCCAGGCCTCTTATGACAAGCATTTGTCTTGCCGAGCTAAAGTTTTCACTGTTAACTTCCATGCTGAGCCGGGGAAAATTCTCAACATTGAAATTTATAATATTGAATACCATCCGGTTTATCAACTCCTCCCGGTTATCAATCATTACAACAAAAAAGTGTTCACCGGTTTCGTCGCTTTTAAAGTCTGCAGAAGCAGCTATCAGACCGGTTTCTTCGGCAATATCGGGATAATCCTCTTCCAGGAAGGTTAACAGGTAGCTTGCGTTCTCAGACATTTCAGAGCCCGGGTATTTGTCAATAAATGAAGCCAGTTCTTTTTTCAGTTCCGGAATATTGCCGTAAGTCCCCGCATATGAAAGTATTTCAAGATACTCAAACAATGGGATCAATAAACTGCCCTGATATTTTAATCTGGCATCTGAAACTCTTTCAACAACCCTTGTGTATTCCCCGGCAACGTAAAGTTGCCTGGTTTCCTCATAAAACTCTTCGGCTTCTTCTTCCATTTCGGCCATTTTCTCCAGATAACGGGGATCTTCGAGTATACGGGCATAACGTGACTCCGGAAATTCTTCGGTCAATCTTTGCGAAAAGTACCCTGCTCGTGATGTATTGCCCTCTTTGTTATAAATTTCGTAAAGCCTGTAATATTTTACTGGTATATATTCATCATCGGGAAACCGCTTTATATACTCTTCAAGCGCCCATGAGGCATTTTCGTAATCCTGCAGATACTCTGTATAAACCCTGCTCATTCCTGACAAAGCACTTTTTATTCTTTCATTCGACTCAAAAAGTGATTCTTCTGTAAGAGGGAGATCTTGCAGGTAAAACATGAGGCTTCCTTCCGGAGCTTCTTCAGCCGGTTCAGCCACGGGATCTTCTTCCCCGGTGTATTCCCGTTCCTCCGTGCTTTCTGCCATAATCGATTCCTGACTTTCCCTGCGCCAGTTATCCTCCAGTCGCCTGGAGCCCCATACTGCCTGAAATTCAGCCTTTCCGAAATTTACAGCTGACTGATTGTAAAAATACCATTTACCGTCACTGCTTCTTTCTGCCTGAACCCTGAGCGATTGTAAATCCCTTAAGTTAAGCCTGCTTTCGGAGCTCTCCATTTCTCTTGCAGCAAGAAGTGCATCAGATTGCTCTTTTTCCCTGAGTGCAATAATTCGGTCAATTTCATTCTTGAGATCTTCTTCCGGCATTGCCGCAAGCATCTGCAGACTGTCCTCCAGCTTGTAAATATCGAGGTATCCCACCAGCTCGGAAAGAATATTCCTTTTATTGAAAATATATTCAAACCCGGGATTATGTTTTTCCATATATTTCACTGTACTGTCATAATAAGCTTCCGCCCTGGAATAATCCCGTCTTTCAAAATATATTTCGCCAAGTGTTTCATATGCACGTACCCTGGCCGAAGAACCGGTGCCGGACGTTGAAGCCGATATTGTAAACATTTCCAGTGCTTTTTCACTGTTTCCCTCTATCTCATAAAGATTCCCAAGAGCAAAGTATATTTGGTCCAGATATTCCCTGTTTCTGGGGTCGTCCAGCATACTGTAAAGATCACTTGTCAACTCCCTGTTTTCGGGGCTCCCGGAAGGGTAAGCACCCGCCAGCCCCATTTGCGCATTAAGGGCCATTTCATAATCAGGATTCATCCTTGCCACCTGCCGGTAATAATGAGCAGCCTTCTCAAGGTTGCCGGTTATTTCATTCAACTGTGCCAGGATATATGTAAATCTTCTTCTTTCCCTTCCGGAAGCACCGGTTTCGAGCAGATTCTCAAGCAACGGTATAGGCTTCCCGTATTCAGCGTTCTTCAGGTAATAATCAGCCTGTGTTTTATTGAGTTCAGCTTTCAGCCTTTCAGGAAAATCAGGGTCATCTTCAAGCCGCTTCAGAAGTATTCGTGCCTCGTTGAAGCGTCCGGTTTCACTATAGCTGCGGGCTAGCCAAATTTTGGCATCATAGCGTATCGGGTCAATATCGTATTCAACTGTCATAAACCTGAATGTGCGGATTGCCGCATCATAGTCGTGTTTGTAAAAATATGCCTTGCCGGTTAAAAGATAACTTTCCAGAACCCACCGGTTGTATTCTCTTTTATTGTAAAAATCGGGACCCCTTTCAAACACTCCCCCACGTTCCCTGGGCCTGGCCGTTATCGATTTATTTGAAATAATTTTGCCCGCCTTTCTGATAGCCCTGTCCATGTCGCTTTCAGCCAGCAAGGCAAGTTCCGGATCTGTATATATAAAAACGGGTAGGATCCTTGCGTAATCATATGAAAAATTTTGTTCGATCTTTCTCAGACCCTCGTTGAAGCTTTGTTCAGCATTGAAAAAAATATTGTACCTCGAAGTGATCTGATGGTATGTTCTTGTAAGAAGTGTGTTTTCCTGTGTTGAGCAACCCGAAATAACAGTTGCTGTTATGAACACTGCAATTATGTATGATATGTTTTTTCTCACCTCTTGTTCCGGGTTTATTAAGAAAACAGAGAAAACTTAAAGATATTACTTCCTGTAATATAAAAAAACCTGCAATGATTTTCCATCCGGCTTAGTCAGCATTATTAAGTGCATTCACTATTAAATAATTGAGCTGATGCGGTCAGTTTTGTGTTTACGTAAAAACATTAGAGATGTTTAAAAAATCGGGCAGAATCTGCAGGGTAAGTAAAAAAAAGGCTGCCGGATTTAAAACTGACGGATCGGGGGAAAGGAGGTAAAAGGTCGGGATTTTATCTTCTTATGAACCGTCAATTTTGTATATGTCCGGCAACCTTTACAAAATGATAAACGAAATTTGACAAAAAATAGTATTTATTGCTCGGCAACAACCTCAACAATTTCCGGATTATCCAGTTTCACTGCCTGCTCCACACCGGCCTTAAGTGTCTGCATACTGTAGGGACAACCGTGACAGGCGCCGGTAAGCCTTACTTTCAGTATAAAGTCATCTGTAAGGTCAACAACCTCTATATCTCCTCCATCTGCCTGAAGGTAGGGCCTTACATTTTCAAGAGTGGTATCTATCCTTTTCAGAAGCTCTTCTTTTTTAGTTTTGTCCATAATCGATTTTTTTAGGTTATTATTCTTTTCCATATAAGATCTGTTCATAAGAAAATATTTTTATTAAGTAATTGGCCTTATGCATCTTACCATGACAATATTTTTATTGGATTTTGTGAAGATATTAAAAATATCGTCATGGACGATTCAACAGATCGTTTATTATTTAGTTATTTGCCTGGCTTTTTGTTGTGGTGCGTTTCTCCACCTGCTTCAAAACATTTTCCGCAAGGTCGTCAAAAGCTGTTGCAGCAGGGAGTTCAGTAAGTGCAAACGGTTTCCCGGCGTCGCCCCCTTCACGTATACCCTGTACTATAGGGATCTCACCCAGAACCGGGACATTGAACTGTTTTGCAACCTTTTCACACCCTTTTTCACCGAAAATATAATAACGGTTTTCAGGAAGTTCAAGTGGAGTGAACCAGGCCATATTTTCAACAAGGCCCAGTACCGGCACATTAACATTTTTATCATTGAACATGCTTATCCCCCTTATGGCGTCTGCTATTGCAATTTCCTGGGGAGTGCTGACTATTACTGCACCTGTTATTGCAACCTGTTGTACAAGTGTGAGATGTATATCGCTCGTGCCGGGTGGCAGATCAAACAGCATATAATCCAGTTCACCCCAGTCAACCTCGGTAAGCATCTGGTTGAGTGCACGCGATGCCATAGGCCCTCTCCAGACTACTGCATTGTCAGAATTTACAAAGAGACCTATAGATAAAAATTTCACCCCGTATTTTTCTGCCGGCACAATCAGATTATGTCCGTTTTTCTCAATTGCATAAGGTTTATAATCTTCTGCATCCATCATCTTTGGCACTGAGGGGCCGAAAATATCTGCATCAATCAGTCCGGTTTTAAAACCTTTTTTTGCCAGTGCAACTGCAAGGTTAACCGCTACAGTTGATTTCCCGACTCCACCTTTTCCCGAAGCCACAGCTATCGAGTTTTTCACATAAGGTAACACAGGCAGTTCATCGGGTTCATCCTGATGTTTCAATTGAATATCGACTTCCAGACCTTCGCCGGTCGTCCTGACTGCTTTTTCAACCACTTTTTTTAGTGATGCTGAAAACGGATCTTTTTTGCCGGGAGTAACCAAAAGAATTGAGACCCTGTTTCCTTCCACGTTTATCCTCCTGACCATATCCAACGAAACTAGATCATTCCCCAAAGTGGGATGCTTTATATTTCCAAGTAACTTTTCGATCTGTTCTTTTTTCAACATCAAATCTTATTTAAACTTAAATTAAATACTAATAACGTATTTTACAGGTATTTATTATGTTGTATTGTTGCAGTCTGTCAGTTCTATTGAAGGATCCCAGAAGACCTCCTTAAAATTGACAACCTTGTTATTTTCTATTATTACTCCTTCATTTTCCAGAAGTTGCTGCATTGCCGTAGGGGTTCCGAAATGCTTTTTCCCGGTCAGCAACCCGTTCCTGTTCAATACTCTGTGCGCAGGCACGAAAGGAGTTTGAGAGAATGACTTGTTCAGCGCCCACCCGACCATTAAGGCTGATCTGCCGCTGCCGAGATATCTGGCAATCGCGCCGTACGAAGTTACCCGGCCCTTTGGAACCAGTCGCGTAACCTCATAAACCCCTGAAAAAAAGCTATTCCCTGTATTAACTGATTTTGTTGCCATTTGCTGAAAATTAATATAAACCCCTTTTCTACCGGATATTGTTGATCTTTTCAGCCGAACTGCCTTTTCGTTCATCGCTACTCGTTTCAGGCGGCCATCCAACAGTTGCAGATTCCGGTATTTCAAACTTAAGGTAATTTATTTTTTTCCCTTCAGACAGGAAATGCTCTTCATAAAATGTTTTTATATAAAGGACTTCGTCTTCTGTTCCCGAACCATACAGATCGTTTGTTGAATCAATAAGCTTTAGCCCGTTGTATCTTATTATTTTAAGTGTAAAGCTATACAGCTCAAGCGAATCTGTTTTCAGATGTATTTGTCCCCCCTTTCTGAGGAAAGTTTTATACATGTTCAGAAATCTGGGCGAGGTAAGCCTTTTACCGGGCTTTTTGGGTTGCGGATCGGGAAAAGGAAGCCATATTTCTGAAACCTCTCCGGGTGAAAAAAAAGCATCCAGAAGTTCTATGCGTGTCCTCAGAAAACCAACATTTTTAAGAGCTCTCTCATGCACCTGCCTCGCACCTTTCCATATCCTGGCACCTTTAATATCAATTCCCAGGTAATTCATTCCGGGTTTTTTTTCTGCAAGTCCAACGGTATACTCCCCTTTTCCGCATCCAAGTTCAAGTATCAGGGGATTCCGGTTCCTGAAAAAATCCCGCTGCCATCTTCCGTACAAAGGGTGTTTTTTATTAAATACTTCCCTGAAAGAAGGCTGTACCACATGAGAATACCTGTCAATCTCGGCAAATTTTGCTATTTTGTTTTTAGGCACAATAAAAAATATTTTTTATCGATCAGTGATCATCAACTTTTTCTATACGGATACCTATATCAGTTATCCCCGGGAGATCTTCCATACGCATTGCCTGTTCAATTTCAAAAGTGTATTCACCGGTATCCGGAAACCTGACATGCCTTCTGTATGGAAAACGGTTTTGCCGGATGTTGCCGAATCCTCTTCCTGTCCATTCTCCGGAAGGATATGCAAGAATACACTCAACAGTGTCTCTTGTAAATGCACCGCCGGGAGCAGAGGTGGTCACAAACAGATAGAGATTGCTCTTGGGGTAATTTCCAGTATTCCGGACATTTATAAATACATTGTAAATCTGCAGTGTATCTTCAACATCCACTTTAAAAACAGGGATGTCGTGGCGGTTCCAGATTCCTTCAGGTATTCCGCGGTTTTCTTCAAAAAAAGCTCCCGAATCACAGGAAGAAATCAAAATTGTCAATACAGCAATCTGCAGGATTGAATATTTAGTCATACCAAAAAAAAGTTTATTAAGCTTATTTCTTTTTGCTGCACAGTACTCCATTTTTTTCTGCCAGATGCTGATTGGGACTTTTATTTATATCCAGGCTCTGCCAGTGAGATTGAAAAATTTCTGTGTTACAGGTTTCTTCCCGGTAAAAAAAATTATTTTTTTTCCTGATTATTCTTCTTCTTTTTCTTCTTTTTTGCAGGCTTCTTTTTCTCATCAAATCGTGTTAAACTGTCTTCCTCAAAATTTTCCTGCTCACCTGTGACTCTGGTTGCAATCACTTTCTCACCGGTAAGTTTATTAGGTTTTTTGCCTTCCCTGTTCATATCAATTATTTCGTTAACCCTCTCAAGCGTCACAGGTACAAGGTTTATAGTTGAGTCCGGATCGAATGAGTACCATATGATCCTTTTGTAAACATCGGCTTTTATGAAATGAGCCTTCCCCTCTTCAGTCTCGAGCACTTGTGATGAATCGGGAAAATCTTTCCTGGCATCCCTGTAAATTGCAACCTCGTAATTAATGCAGCATTTCAGCTTGCTGCACTGGCCGGCAAGTTTTTGGGGGTTCAGTGAGATCTCCTGAATCCTTGCTGAATTACTGGTAACCGATTTGAAATTGGTAAGCCATGAACTGCAGCACAGCTCCCTGCCGCATGAACCGATTCCTCCGATGCGCCCGGCTTCCTGACGTGCTCCAATCTGACGCATTTCTATTCTGACTTTGAATTTGTCCGCCAGAACTTTGATCAGTTCACGGAAATCAACCCTCTCTTCAGCAATATAATAAAAAATTGCTTTTGTTTTATCGCCCTGGTATTCAACATCACCAATCTTCATATCAAGGTCAAGTGATTCGGCTATCTTTCTGGCTTCGAGCATAGTTTCCCTCTCAAGCAAAATTGCTTCCTTCCACTTTTCAATATCGGCAGACTTAGCTTTACGGTATATTTTTTTTAGCCCCTCCGGTGAAGGATCAATCCCGCATTTTTTGATTTGCTGAATTACAAGGTCGCCTGTAAGGGAAACCGTTCCGATATCATGACCAGGTGATGCCTCTACTGCCACCAAATCACCGGGATTTAAATGAAGTCCGTTCACATTGTGATAAAACCCCTTCCGGGTATTTTTAAACCTTATTTCAACAATACCAACCTTATTGGGTGCTTCCGGCAAGCCCGACAACCAGTCGATTACACTCAGACTGTCGCAGTTGCATTTCTGAATACACCCTTTTTCTGTTTTTTCGAGCAGTAAAGGGCAGCCCCTGCAGATCATTTCAGAATTATATGTTGATTGGTTGCTGGCCATTTTGTAAATAATCACTTTTAACTCAATCCATCCTCTCTTTTTATCTTGCGAACCGGGGCACTGATAACCCTCCCCAGTTTTTAAGAATCATAGGGGATTCATCCTGTTCCAGGTATTGATATTAAACATAAATTGCAGAAAGAATAAGCAAAATTAAGAAAAATTAGTTTTTTAACAATTTTGCCAGTTTCAGTCCCATATCAAAAAGCACTGTTTTACCGTATGCGTTGTTTTCAATATGAATACTCGCCTTTTTTATCTCATCTGCAACAGGCACTACATTCCGGCTGTTAATAAAACGGGAGAATTTTGAAGAAAACTCCCTCTCTTTATCTGAAAGATAAACTATATCATTCGCTTTCACATTTAGCATGAAATTTTCCCGTATCATCCCTGTGGAATATTTAAGGAAATGCTTCTGCCTTTCACGGCCAAGTGAAGCTGTATTATCAACCCACATTGCAAGTTCAGCCAGGTCTGCTGCATAGCAAATTCTCATAAGTTTAACGAAATGATTGAAAAAAAACTCACTTTGTTCATTTTCCCTGATAAACGAAAGAGCCTTAATGTAATTGCCCACGGAAAGACGAACAATATCATCTGTTTTACTGCCGTCCTGAATACCGGTTATCTTCCTTAATGCTTTCTCCATACTTTGATTGTCTATCGGGGGGATCCTGATTATCTGCGAGCGTGATATCACGGTTGGAAGCATCTGTGAAGTATCCACTGTTACCAGTATGAACAGGGTATCGGGATACGGTTCTTCCAGCAGTTTCAACAATTTATTTGCTGCTGTAACATTCATTTTTTCAGGCCTCCATATGATCATAATCTTATAGGCCGATTCAAATGTTTTCAATGATAACTTCCTGAGAATTTCCTGGCTTTCATTTTTATTAATTGCACCCTGTTTATTATCCACTCCTATCTTTTCATACCAGTGATAGGGATGTATGTAGGGGCTTTCTATCAGCGTTTCGCGCCAGAGTGAAATAAAGTCGTCGCTTACAGGATCCTTGTCAGACCCTTTTAACTTAACAACCGGGAGAACAAAGTGAAGGTCGGGATGTTCAAGCTTTGAATACTTTCTGCAGGAGCTGCATATTCCACAGGAATCGGTTTCCCCCCTGCCGGTACAGCTTATAAATCGTGCATATGCAAGGGCAAGTGCAAGACTTCCATAACCCTCATCGCCGAGAAACATCTGGGCATGACTGATACGCTGTTCTTTTACCGTCTTGATAAGTTTGTTCTTAATATCCCCCTGTCCGATAATATCGCTGAAAAGCATTTGAAGAAAGAGTTAATTTGAGGAAAAAAAAGAAAATAGAATGCAAACAACAAAGGTAATTAAAAAAATTGTTTATAGTTTTGTGCTGAAAACCCTTTCTAAAATAAAAACATATTGCCAATTAGCTCTAATACAGGCATCATAAATAAGAATATTTTTGATGCCTGTAGCAGGGTCAATAATTTTTTTTATCTTGAAGAAAGTTATTTTGATTGTCAATAATCTTTTCTAAAATGAAACATATTGATAGTTACAATTTTTCAGGCAAACGTGCTCTTATAAGGGTCGATTTCAACGTCCCCCTGAATGAAAAATTCGAAATAACTGATGACAACAGAATAAGGGCTGCCATCCCCACAATAAAAAAAATAACCGGATCAGGTGGAGCTTCAGTTATAGTGTCTCATCTCGGACGTCCGGCAGGGTCTTATGATATAAAATACTCCCTGAAACACATTGTGAACCACCTCTCGGAACTGACCGGGAAAAAGGTTAAATTCGGACCTGACTGTATAGGGGACGAAACTCTCCGGTTGGCAAAAAATCTGAAACCCGGTGAAATACTACTGTTGGAAAACCTCCGCTTCTGCAAATCTGAGACAAAAGGTGACAGGGAATTTGCAAAGAAGCTTGCATCGCTTGCCGATGTTTACGTTAACGATGCTTTCGGTACAGCACACAGGGCTCATGCTTCAACCAGTTGTGTTGCAGAATATTTTGGTGAAGAAAAAATGTTCGGCTACCTAATGGAAAAAGAGCTTGAAAGTATGGACAAAGTGTTGCATAAAGCAGAAAAACCCTTTACCACAATCATGGGCGGGGCAAAAGTATCTGAAAAGATTCTTATCATTGAAAATCTTCTGGACCAGGTTGACAACCTTATTATTGGCGGTGGACTTGCTTACACGTTTATAAAGGCAGGGGGAGGCAAAACCGGGTCATCCTCTGTTGAAGAGGACAGGCTTGAAATTGCAACAAACCTTATTTCAATGGCAAAGGAAAAAGGGGTGAACCTCCTGCTGCCGGAAGACAATCTTATAGCTGACAAGCTTTCAAATGATGCTAATACAAAGGAAGTCCCCATTGACGAAATCCCTGATGGATGGATGGGGCTTGACATAGGCATAAAATCAATTGAAAAGTTCAGATCGGTAATAGAAAAATCTCAAACTGTTTTGTGGAACGGTCCTCTTGGGGTTTTTGAAATACCGAAGTTTGAGAGGGGCACCAAAAGCATAGCAAAAGCTATATCTGAAGCCACATTAAATGGTGCGTTTACTCTTATCGGTGGAGGGGATTCGGTTGGTGCAATCAAAAAATACAAACTTGAAGACAAAGTAAGTTTTGTTTCAACAGGAGGCGGAGCAATGCTTGAGTATATGGAAGGGAAGCTCCTGCCAGGGATAGAAGCAATAAGGGGAAGTTAGCCTCAGTTTCCTTCCCCTGTTTGTACACTACATGTCAGTTTCTTTAACCGTTCTATTTGCTTGCGCTTGTTTACCTCACGAAGTTTTCTTGCAGTTTCAGTATAGTACTGGTGTTTATTTATAAACCTGATCTGATGCCTGTTCCATTCATCTATTGAACCAATTTTGTTTCTCTCTTTCAGTTCATTATAAAGCAAATTTGATACAGGGATAAAATCGCCCCTTCCCAGATAGTCGAGGTCGGAATCACAAATGATCTCCTCCATAAGGTTTTTGGGTTCAGGAGGCATTCTGGTTGCCAGAATAAGGTTTTCTACTTCATCAAGTTCATCTTCAGAATAACCGTACTGTTTGAGATAGCGGCGGGCAATTCTTACCCCTGCCTCTTCATGACCTTCATAGGATTCGATATGTCCCGAATCGTGGAAAAGCGCCGCAGCCTTTAACAACAGAATTTCTTTTTCCGAAACACCCTCAGCCCAACCAATAAGTTCAACCTCCGTTACTACATCAATTGTGTGTTTAATATTGTGATAATAAAGATTCCGTGGCAGTTCCCTTTCCATCTTGTCAAGTACAGCTTCCTGTATATCTGTAAATTGCATCAGCCTTAATCTTGTATAAAAAATACCATCAGGCTCTGTCCCCTCACCATTCACTGAAATATCCGGTCTTATACCTGTTAAATAATACATAGGCAGGTCGCTTATATACCTTACAGGCATTTTCCCGTTAAAATCGCAAGCAAAAAATTCCTTTACAAACTCATAAGTGTTTGCCGACATACCAGTTTTCCCGGCTCCGCATGCAGCTCCGATCCGGCTTGCCACATTTACTGTATCGCCTTTTATCTCAATTATATTTTGTTTTTTTGATGATATAACTGCGGTAACAGGACCGGTATGGATCCCTATTCTCAGTTCCCACACTTTGTATCTTTCATTTTTCTGCTTCAACCGCTCAAGACATTTCATCATTTCAAATGCAGCCATAACAACTTCAACAGGATTGGTACTGTTTTTTTCGGGCACTCCGCCTGCATACATAAATGTATCGCCTATTGTCTTAACCTTTTTGATATTATATTTTTGGGCAATAACCTCATATTCACTTACAAGATTATCAAGATCATCCATATAATCCTTTGCGCTGTTATCTTTTGTGATATTTGAAAAACCTCTGATTTCAGCATAAAGAACAGTGGCCATCCGGAATTTAAGCAAAGCATGTTTTTGCACTTTCCCATCCTGCTTTACCGGTTTTTTTATACCTGCAATAGTTTTTCCGTACTCTTCAATTTTCCTGAGCAGTTCCTCGTTCCTTCTTTGCAGTTCCTGCACTTTTGCTGCAAGAGCCTTGTTGTGCCTTGCCAGCGCAGTGATCCTTCTGCTCATCTCCTTTTCACTTTTCTTTTGCATTTTATGTTTATTCAAAACAGGTGCATACTTTTTTTGCTACACACTACATTACATTAAAAAAATAAAATGGTTTCACAAAAACAGCTTTTTTTTCGAGGCTTCGTCAAAATATAAACCCCTTTCACCGGTCAGATTCAACATTATTCGCAGGCGATAATTACGGAAAAAATAAATGGGCTTATATTAGCACCGGAATATTTTATAAAATATCCCGTATTTATTCTGTACTGATTTTTAAACCACTCCGGAATAAAAATGGAAGAAAGGGACGCGCTTGTAAACAGGGTTTTTTCAGTTGCAAATAGCAAAGAGTTTGCCGCACTGGCAATTGACATCTTTTCTTACCAGGTTAAATACAACAATGTTTACCGAAGGTATATACAAAAGCTGGGGATACCCACGGGAAATGTAAGTTGTTTGGAAGATATCCCTTTCCTGCCGGTCTCATTTTTCAAAACACACCGGGTCAAAAGCGGAAATTTCAGATCAGATGCCATTTTTCACACCAGCGGAACAACAGGCAGACAAACGGGCAGACACTATATAAAGAATCTGGCACTATACAGGAAAAGCCTTCGCGAGGGTTTTGAACTCTTTTACGGCAATCCGGGAAATTACTGCATTATTGCCCTTGTCCCTGAAAGTTCAGGTATTTTAAGGTCATCGCTTTTTTATATGTCATCACGGCTTATTGAATGGAGCGAAAATAAACTGAGCGGATTATACCTGAACAGAATGGAAAGCATTCCCGCCACCATTGAAAAACTTAAAAAAAAGAATGAAAAAACAATCCTTTTCGGGGTTAGTTTTGCATTGCTCGATCTTGCCGAAAAGTACGGGAAGTCCCTGGATAATGTAATTCTAATGGAAACGGGGGGCATGAAGGGGCGCAGAAAGGAAATCACAAGAAACGAGCTCCACTCTGTGCTTGAAAAACAGTTTCAGGTGGAATCCGTCCATTCAGAATACGGTATGACCGAATTAATGTCACAGGCATATTCAAAAAAAGGGGGACAATTTGAGTGTCCCCCCTGGATGAAAATTTTTATACGTGATATGTATGACCCATTTGAATTCCTTCCAGCAGGCAAAAGCGGAGCAGTTAACATAATTGACCTTGCCAACATTGACTCCTGTTCTTTCATTGAAACCTCAGATCTTGGCAAGATAAACTCAAACGGCACATTTGAAATTCTTGGGCGTTTCGACCACAGTGATCTCAGAGGATGCAGTTTGCTGCTGGATCAATGACCGGTTCAGCCGGGAATTTAATTGGCTTAACCTTCAACTTTCGCTATATCCCCAGCTTGGTTCTGATTGCAGGCGGAATCGCATCTTTATGCACCATTACGGCTATGGTTTTCTTCTTTACATAAGATTCAGACATGTAAAGGAACCCGTCCATATCGTTTCCTTCACCGTAAGAATTTTTTGTAAGATAATAAAGAGTCCCGTTCTGATCTGTTGCCGTACCTGTTATATGCATCAGGTGATCATCGGTAGTGGAAAAATTATCAAACGATGCCTGCCTGCTTTCCTGTGTCACGGATTTTTCCGGTTGGGGCGACCTGAAGAGCTCCCTTCTTTCCTCTTCGGTACGTTCTTCCCAGGTCTTTTCGGGCAGCAGTGCAAGACCGTTTGCATGAGAAAAAGTACGTTCACTAACGTCGCCATCCCATGCAATTGTATAACCGTTTGCAAGCGCATAGTTGACAACATCCATCATTTCATTAAGGGGAAGGTTGTAGTATAGAGCATGCGCCCAGTTATCAGGTACTTCAAGTACAAATTTTTCATAAAACGGTTGATGTGAAAACGATGTAACCTCAACATAGTCAGACGGATCAAACTCCATCTCCTCCATAAAGCTCATGGGAGTATAGGATTGCCCGTTATATGAAAACCTCTCCGGCACTTCACCCAGGTACACGTCAAGTATGGACTCATAAGCATCCATCCATACCGGTGTCAGAAATCCGCCCCTGCGGTTCAGTAATCCTTCAAGAAAGCCGGTAAGCACGGCAGCAAGTTCACCGTGATTATGGGTGTCGGTCCCGTATTCAAGTCCACGGTAAACCTCATCAGGCACAAAGCCAAACTCTTCGGCAACCTTCATAACATCATGAGACAAGCTGCCCTGCCAGAAGTTTGTATTTCCGTGGAACCTTACATGCCTTTCGGCTTTTTCAGGATAAACATATCTTACAAAGAACATCTCGGATATGTCGTGTTCTCCCTTGCCCATTCTGATCAGCTCCGATTCTATAAAGGAAACTGTGGCAAAACTCCAGCAAGTACCTGTACGTGCCTGGTCTTTTGCGGGAAGTACGGGCAACTCTATCTGCTTTGTGAAAACATAACCCGTTCCCTGGTTCGCTGCTGCAATCTCCGGTTCTGCGGAGAAACAGGGCACTGAGATAAACAGCCCTATAAATGCAATGATCCAATACTTTTTGCTTTCCATCAGTCAATTTTTTTGATTACTTAACTCTATTAAACTACTATATATAAACACTTTATAAAAATGTTTATCCCCTCCCACCGGTTAACGGAGGAGGGGATAAAATGCATTTTCCGAATGTTCAATTATATTGCCCTCTTGTGACAAAACAACGGTCACAATATCGAACCTGACCTCAAGGTCGATTCGTTTTTTCCTTAAATAAGCGTTAGCCGCCCTGATCAGAAACTCCTGCTTTTTCCTGTTAACCGATTCAAGGGGAGGTTCCAGAAAGTTCCGGCAACGTGTTTTTACCTCAGCAATTATAAGGCAATTTTCTCCTTCAGCTATAAGGTCAATTTCATAGCGGCCGCTTCTCCAGTTCTTTTCAAGAATTTTGTAACCCTTGCCGGCAAGAAATTTTTCGGCAATTTCTTCCCCTTTCCTGCCGGTAAGGTTGTGATCTCCCATATTACATATTAATACCTGTAATGATCAGGCTTATAAGGCCCTTCAACAGGCACACCGATATATTCCGCCTGCTCGGGTGTCATCTTTGTTAGTTTAACCCCTATCTTTTCCAGATGAAGTCGTGCAACCTCCTCATCAAGTTGTTTGGGCAGAACATATACATCGAGGTCATGCGGCTTTTTCCAGAGTTCTATCTGTGCAAGAACCTGGTTTGTGAACGAATTGCTCATTACGAATGAAGGATGGCCTGTTGCACATCCCAGGTTCACAAGACGGCCTTCTGCAAGAAGAATTATTGAATTCCCGTCGGGAAAAACATACCTGTCAACCTGAGGTTTGATATTTATCTTTTCAATTCCCGGATATTTATCCAGTTTTTCCACCTGTATCTCATTGTCGAAGTGCCCAATGTTACAAACAATTGACTGGTCTTTCATATTTTTCATATGATCAACGGTTATAACATCCTTGTTACCCGTTGCTGTAATATAAATATCCCCTTCTTCGAGCGCTTCCTCGATTGGTTTAACTTCAAAACCTTCCATGGCAGCCTGAAGTGCGCAAATAGGGTCAATTTCGGTTACAATAACACGGGCTCCGTAAGCTCTTACAGAACGGGCAGAACCTTTTCCAACATCTCCAAATCCGAGTACTACCGCAACTTTGCCTGCCAGCATCACGTCTGTTGCACGTTTTATTCCATCTGCAAGAGATTCCCTGCATCCATAAAGATTGTCAAACTTCGATTTGGTTACCGAATCGTTAACGTTTATTGCCGGAAAGAGCAGGTCGCCGCTCTTTTTCATTTGATAAAGGCGGTTTACCCCGGTTGTGGTCTCTTCCGATACACCTTTTACCTCCTTTACCATCCGGTGCCATTTCCCGTTGTCTGCTTCAAGATATTGTTTGAGAATCCTTAGTACTTCTGCCTCCTCAACACTTTCAGGTTCCACATCGAGTACAGAAGGATCGTTTTCAGCCTGGTAACCTTTGTGAAGCAACAAAGTTGCATCTCCACCATCATCAACTATAAGAGTGGGGCCCTTTCCGGCGGGAAAGGAGAGTGCCTGTGCAATACACCACCAGTACTCCCTGAGTGTTTCACCTTTCCACGCAAAGACCGGTATTCCTCTTTTAGCAATTGCAGCAGCAGCATGATCCTGGGTTGAGAATATGTTGCAGCTTGCCCAGCGGACATCCGCTCCCAGATCGACAAGTGTTTCAATAAGCACCGCCGTTTGTATTGTCATATGGAGTGATCCGGTAATACGGGCTCCTTTTAGTGGTTTTTCCTTTGAATATTTTTCACGCACCGTCATCAAACCCGGCATCTCTTTTTCTGCCAGTTCTATTTCCTTTCTTCCCCATTCTGCCAGTGAAATATCCTTTATTTTGTATGGCAGGTCATCTACTAAAAGTTCGCTCATTTCTCTTTTATTTTTTTAAAATTCCACATAAAGTACACTAAAACAGCAAAGTTAACATTTAATTATCAAAAAAAAAACCAGTCATTTATACGGCTTCTGCTTCAGAATTGTGCTTACATAGCAACATATGGTATGGTAAAGTGGAATACTGGAACATCTGCCGCTGCAGTTTTTTTTTACCTGACTAGAAAGGTTTACCTGTTGACTCGCAGCCCTTGTTTGCGAAATATTTCCCTTATAGCTTCCCTGTCTTTTTCAAGCTGTTCTTTCAGCTCTTTAATGCCCGGAAACTTCTTTTCATCCCTCACGCGTTCGATAAATCGTACCTGCAGATTGCGGTTGTAAACATCCCCTTCAAAATCGATTATATGCACCTCCGGTACTTTGTGGTCATTCCTTCCGGCAATTGTCGGGCGATAACCAATATTCATCATTCCCCGGTGCAGCCTTTCACCTGTCAATACCCCGACAGCATAAACACCTGTTGCGGGAAGAAGTTTATTAGGCTCAGCAATATGCAGATTGGCCGTAGGGAATCCTATCTTTCTGCCAAGCTGCATTCCTCCTATAATTGTGCCCTCTATTGTGTAAGGGTAACCAAGCAAACTGTTTGCCAGCTTTATATTACCTGAAAGCAGTGCTTCACGAACCGACGAGGAGCTGATACGCTCACCCATGTAAAGCGCCGGTTCAACCTGTTCAATAGTAAATCCGAGTTTCCCGGCACACTCTTTCATATTTTCAAAATTACCTTCCCTCCCTTTCCCGAAGTGGTGGTCATAGCCGAATACCATATGTTTCAGTCCAATACCGTCAGCAAGGTATTTTTTAACAAAATCGCATGCAGGCAATCCTGAAAGCTCTTCTGTAAATGGAATTACAATAAGGTGCCCTATTCCCAGGCTTTCAAGCCTGACCTGCTTTTCGTGCAGTGTTGTGAGATATTTCAGATTTTCATGTTTTTCTCCCAAAACAATCCGGGGATGGGGCCAGAATGTTACAATAACCGATTCCCCCGAAAACTCAGCAGCCCTGCGGACAATTGTATCCACAACCGCGGAATGGCCCCGGTGCACACCGTCAAATACACCGATTGAAACAACCGGATTTTTAAACCGCTGCAGAACCTTTCCTCTGTAAACTTTCAACTCTGTTTTTTTATCAGTTCAACTGCAAAAATACCAAATTACAGGTAAACAAACCTGATATGGGTACGGGTCAGGTCTTATTTATATATCTGTCAGATTTCCTGTGCCGCCAGGATTAAAATAACGCTTCAGCCATCTGTTTGACATAAAGAAAATCACCATGACCAGTCCCCATTGAAACAACATTGTTCCGGTACTGTGCATTTCGAAAGGGTTCCACCAGTTGTCGGGATACCACTCAATTGACTGGTAAATCCACCATCCGAATATTGTAAGTATAATTATGGGATTGAGGTAAATGAAAAGATTATACCATCTGCCTATCTTCATTATTGCACCCTCATGGTTAATGTGCTTCGTCCTGACCTTCTCAACACCATATTTCATCACTGCAACAGCTGTAAATATACCGCTTATCAAAAGCGCAATTCCCCAGACAAAATCCTGGTTTTCAAAAAAATTGAGACTGTATGCAGAAGGTATTCCACATATAAACCCGGCAAGAACAGTGAAGCCGGCTGCTTTTTTTCGTTTCCACCCGGCAGTTACAAGATTTGCAACTCCCACTTCCACCATTGATAAAAGCGAAGATATGCCTGCAAAAGCAAGTCCCAGGAAAAAGACAATTGCCATTAACCATCCTCCGGGCATTGTTGTGAACAATTCTGACATATAAATGAAAGTCAGACCTGCATTGCCTGCAGCAAGTGCTTCATTGGCATAATCAAGCGAAGGAGCCATTGCAAATACTGTAGGCAAAATTGCAAGTCCGGCAACCACTGCTATTGCAATATCTGAATAGGCAACTATGAACATACTGCTTCCTACATCATCTTTGGGCTTGCTGTATACAGCATATGTCATCAGCAGAGCCCAGCCTGCTCCTGTTGACCATGCAGCCTGTGTAAATGCTTCAAGCCATGTACGCGGATTCACAAAATACTCCATATCAAAGCTGAAAAGGTATGCTACACCAAGTCCCGCTCCCGGCAGGGTAAGAGCCCTTACAGCCCCTATAACAAGCAGCAGTGCTAATAAGGGCAGGAATATTTTGGTATACCGTTCTATCCCTTTGGCTACTCCCTGGTAAATGACAAAAAAAGCTGCCAGCATTGCGAGAAAATGGTAAAATATTGTTTCGCGGGGATTTGTAGTAAATGTTTCCCAAAGCACTCCGGTATCGACTCCGGGAACAAATTTGCCCTGAACCGCAAGAACCACGTATTTGATTGTCCAGCCCGTTACAACAGAGTAATAAAACATAATTGCAATGCAGACAAAGCCCATCCATGCACCAATCCATGAATATTGCTTCCCCATAAAATCCCCGTACGAACCTATAGTCCCTTTACGGCCGTTTCTCCCGATAACCATTTCAGACATCAGAAGCGGTATTGAGCAGACAAGCACTGCCAAAAGCAAAATAATAATAAAGGTTCCGCCGCCGTTAGCTGCCGCCACTCGTGGGAAGCGCCAGATATTCCCTGTTCCGACTGCCATTGCAATTGAAGCAATAATAAAACCCATCCGGCTGGTAAAAAACTGTTGTTTATCCTGCATAGAAACTCATTTTGAGATTATTACTCTTTTTTTGATAAAATATTCAATTTTCAGAACCTGGATTTCAAATATCTTTATTTTTTGTGAATTTCTGAATACAACCCCGGCGCTGACCTAATATTCAATTTCCTGCTGGCTGGCCTGCGAAAAGCCAGGATGATCCGAAATCTTCAGTCAAAAGTTTTCCGGCAAGTATTGCCCTGAGAAGCTCTACCGGCAGGTTGTTCTCCCTCAGTACCCTGTCATGAAACTCCTTTTCGGTCATTTTGCCCTCTCCCACTATTTCATCTCTCAGGGCTGAGAACTGTATCCCGCCTATCATATAGGCGATCTGGTACAGCGGGTCATAGCGTCCGGTGAAAGACCTTCTCACTTCAGCCTCAGCATTTGCCCTTTCATGCCCAACCTCATCAACAAGAAAATCGATGCATTCCTGAGGGGTCATTTCATTAAGGTGATATTTGAGCGAAAAAATTATTCTGGCAGCCCTGTGCTTCCTCCAGAAAAGAAAACCCATCCTGTCTTCCGGTGTTTCAGGGTACCCCATGTCGTAAAGGATGAATTCCCAGTAAAGAGCCCATCCTTCAGTCCAGAAAGGAGTACCGAACATTCTGCGGTAGGGCTTGTGGCGCTGGTTCATAAACCCCTGCATATGATGACCGGCAATCAGTTCGTGGTGAACAACGGCCTTGCAGAAATGAGGATTGTTCCCCCTGAGGCTCATCAACCTGGCATCATAATCCATTGTATTCGTGGGATATGATATCCTTATCGCTTCACCACCCAGGAAGAATGGACTTATTTTCTGCTGCTCGGGAGACAACATGACCATCCTCCAGGTTTCCTTTGCAAGATCCGGTATAGTTAGCATATCATTATTTTCAATAAATGATATAGCATCTTCTGCCAGGTGATTGATAAGTTCAGGTTGTTCTCCGGGAGGCACGTACTGCTCCTTTACATATTCAAGGGCTGCCTGCCAGTCATCTCCATAACCCATTTCACGGGATGCACCCAACATCTCCTCCCTGACCATTGCAAACTGTTGCCGGCCTATTTCAATCAACTGTTCAGGGGTATAGGGAATAAACTCATACTGCAACCTGTTGATAATTGATTCCCTCCCTTCCGGTCTGCCTACTATACCGCTACCGTCATCACCACTTTGCTCTTCAGGGTAATGCTCCCTGACAAGCTTTTCGTAATCTTCAAGTGTTTCATATAAATTCTTATATGATATCTCCGCCCACCATGTAAATCCGGGATGATACCCGTAATAAAACTCGTATGATTCTTCCAGGTTATCCTTCAGGTTTTGCACAACCCTGGCTGCCTTATCCGCCACCATCCAGTTTTCAAATAGTTCTCTCTTTTTGAGCTCTTCTCCGGCTTCTTCAAAAAGAGAGGCTGTTTGGTGGAACATTTCTGCAATTTCCTGTCCGTCAACATTTTTGCCCCTTCTCCTTTCCCTTATGAAACGATAAAGGTCATCGGCAAAATCTGTCACAAAACTTACCCTGGAAAACTCCTTTTCTTCCAGTTCCAGCAGAAATTTTGCCCTTTTCAGGTAATTCCTGAAAAGATGATAATCAACCCTTCCATCAACTGAAAGAGCATCGAAATCTTTCCTGTCAAGATACTCCAGCCAGTAGTCGTACAACCGGTCCATTCTGTCATAGTACTCCCGGGTTTCCCTGAGTGTGTACTTGCGTCCAAGCGCCCCCCTGTCTGCCTGGAACTGTGAAAAAGGCTCATAGAATTCAAAAGACCGGTTATCAGCTTTGCTGCCGGTCAGTAAAATGAAAAAGAAAAAAGTAATAAAGAGGATTCTCATACGTAATTATTTTAATCTGAAAAAATATTTTGAACCCCGGCAACCCGCTCAGGGACGCCCTGAAGCCGTAAAAAGGTTCACTGGATTCGAATTATTTTTTTCTGTAAAAGGTAAAAGTAATAATTATAACCAAATTGGATATCAAAATGGAACCAAAATATATTAACAGCCAGCTTCAGTATTTAATACAAAACTCAAGCTTTTAACAGAATAAAATGTATTATATTCGCACAAAGTAAAAAACCGTAACAACTTACCATGCAACTAATGAGACAGGCTTTTATTTTTATTTCAATTATTATTTATGCATGTTCACCTGCTGAAAGGGACAACTACACTATAAGGGGTGAATTTGAAAATGCTTCCGGCAAAACTATATACCTGCTTGAGATGACATCGAAGGAAATAGTCCCAAAAGATTCGCTAACTGCAGATCAGGACGGATCATTCAGCTTCAGCGGAAAAATTGAGCAGCCCCGTTTTCTGGTGGTTCAGGATAAACCCTCAAATAATTTAACACTTCTTGTTTACCCGGGTGAAGAAATTGACATAACCGGGAACCTGGATGACATCAGGAGCACTTACAGTGTTGAAGGTTCTCCCGGATCGGAAAGGGTTAAGACACTGAACCGGAAAATGGATTCAACCCTTGACCGGCTCGATTCACTCGGCCATCTTTACAGGAGCAGGCTGGATGAGCCGGGAGTGGATATTGAAGGCCTGCGTGCTGAAACAAGGGAAAAATTTGACAGTATTGCTGAAAAGCAGCGCCGGTTTACAATCGGTTTTATTGAGGAAGACCCCGGATCACTTGCAAGTCTGATGGCACTTTATATGCAGATCGACCCCAACACATTCGTGCTCGGAAAGCCCGGAGATATAAAGTATTATGAGCTGGTCGACTCCTTGCTTTTCGAAAAGTATCCCGGACTTGATTATGTTGTTACTCTGAATGAAAATGTAGCAGAGATGAAGCAAAATATAGAAATGAGAAGGTTAAGGGATGAGAGCCTTCAACC